>JAAETO010000054.1 GCA_024228275.1 Arcobacter sp. | reverse complement strand
AAATAAATAGTTATAATTCATCAAATTTTTTATAAATTATTCCTTCTTCTTTAGAAATTCTTTGTTTCAAGGTTGCAAATAATCTTCCAAAGTCTTTTGCAAACTCAATTCCAGAACCACCTTTAGTATAATTTTCAAAAAAAGCTAATGCTGCCTGTGATATCCCATTCATATCTTGTGCAAACATATCTAACATTCTCTTCAAATTAGCATCTTTTTCTGCGGCACTTTTAAGAGTAGGATATAATTGTTTGTCTTCTTTTTCTAAATGAGCAAGTAAACCAGCTTTTGCATCTATTAGCTTTTTTTGCCCTTCTTTAGAAGTTACCTTTAGTTCTCTTATTTTATCAAGTGTACTAGCAATAACTCCATGTTCTTTTTTCAATTCTTCAATTAGTTTGGACATTATGTCCTCCTATTTGTTTTAATTATTTATTAAAAAGTTAGCCATATATTATAAAAATTTAGAGCATTAGCGTTTCCGACAACTAGTCTCTTGTATTCGAGAAGAATAAAAATCCATCAACACAATTAATTTTTTTACCTTGTATTTATCCTTAACTGTATTAATATCTTTTAATACTGAAGTTCCGAAGACTGTAATATCAGCTATCACTATTTCGAATGCTGATAATGAAAGATGTTTTACTAATTCCTTATAAGTGTCGCTAATTGAAATAGTTTCTATCCCTTTTATGCAGGAAAGTAATTTT
>JAAETO010000053.1 GCA_024228275.1 Arcobacter sp. | reverse complement strand
TAAGTATGAGGACGTGACAAAATTTAGTTAAAGGCTAAATAACGAGATTTGCTAAAAAAGTAGCAATGATCTTATTTGATTTTTTTAAGGCGGGTTTTTATATGTGTTCAACATGTAGCTTTTAAGGCTAAATAAATGCGTAGAAGAGCAAAAAACGTTCAAATTTGGATCATTTTTTGAAAAAAAAAATTGACAAAAAAACAATGAAAAAAAAAGTACGCGTGCTAAGGGGTCTATCAAAAAATAATGGAGCAATTCAGAGCAATGATCTTATTTAATTTTTTCAAGGTAGGTTTTAATACGGATTCAACATGTAGCTTTTAAGGCTAAATATGGATATTTAAAAATTAATAATTTACTACAACCAGATTCACGTTCTCCCTATTATATTATATTATATATATATAAGTAAGAGGACGTGAATCTAGTTTCAATATTATCAGAAATTCAAATATTAAAATATAAAATTTTCAAAACCGAAATAAAAATGTTTCTTTTTAAAAAATACTTTTCTATTATTAAAAAGTTAAAATGAGTAAACACGGAAAAATAGATAGACAAAGACCTTTAAATTATGATAAAGAAAGTGAAAGGCATTTTTATATTAGAATTAGAAATGGGAGAGAAATACGTGAATATTGCTGTGAACATAGCAAAGGGATTTATCAATGCAAGGAAAATGAGCACTGTAAAAATAACTATAGAACTCCAAAAGGCGATGAAGTATGTGGGTGTGGATCAGGCTTGACTGTAAAAAACTGTCGAGATCCTGATTGTGACACGGTAGGTTCAGGGTCTGCTTACTGTAAAGATACGAAAAAGCAAAAAGATATATGTAATTGTGGTAATAAAGGTTGTGGTGGTCGTTTATGTGACCATGGTAAAAGAAAGAGATTTTGTAAAGAATGCAATAAGGATTATTATGTAACACTTTATCGGAAAAAAATTCAAAATGCTTTAAAACAAAAAGGAAGAAGCCAAAATTTTATTCAATTTTTGGGGTTAAATGCGAATTATTTTAAACAACATATGGAATCATCATTTCAAGAAGGTATGAATTGGGAAAACTATGGCACTGTGTGGCAAATCGGACATAGAACTCCTATTTATTATCAAGACCCTTCAAAAGAAGAAATTATAGAAAGATTACATTATGTAAATACATTCGCTCAATTTAACTCGGATAATGCAAGTCAAGGTTCTCATTCAATTTTCTATAAATATTAATTAAATCATTTTGTTCAGGTTTTAAATATTTTTTATTTTTATTTTTAAAATTTCTGATTAAATTGCAACTAGATTCACTTCCTCTCTATTATATTATATTATATATATATAAGTAAGAAGACGTGACAGACCGTAGGTTAAATTAGATTATAATTTGGTTTAGGTTTAAAATTTTTTTTCATTTGTTTTAATAAATATAAAACATGTCGGACCCAGGAACAGTAACTCCTGAAGGAATAAGAACAATTACAATTGATATGCCAGACTTGAAAAACTTAAGTCCAATTGGTCTTTATCAAAATGCAAATGCTTTAGTTGGTACAAATAAAAAACCTAGAGAGGGCCAATTATTAGGCAATTTCTCGGGAAATGATGTATGTGATCCCAATTTACAAGCGTGTACTAAATTTAACTATAATTGTGATAATGATAACTTGTTGACTTATAATGACTGTGCAAAATGTGTAATGGCAAAAGCAAAATTGGACAACCAACCTCTTGATACTAAATATAATATAGTTTATGGGGGGGAAGTCATAAGAGATGGATCTTCAACTGTTGAGATATGTAGAGCAATAGATTTAGAATACGTTCCAACTACTGGTGGTTATTTTGAATTTAATCCTACCATCGGAGGATCATTTTGGACTACAACTTCCATAAAAGAAACCGAAAATAATCAATTTAGCAATGCATTTTATAAATCCCAATGCTTAACGCATTATAAGAGTAATAATTGTAAACCAGATAAATTAACTGGATTTAAAAACAATTTTTGTATTGCTATGTTAGATGAAAGTTTAATAGGAGAAACTTGCCGAACTTGGTTTAATAATTTGAGTAAAACAAAAAAAGAACAGGTAACAAGGGATCATTGTGCTATTAATAATTTTCAAGCAGAATGTAATTGTTTTAATGGTTTTTTAACATGTGGTGATAGTGTAGATACAATTGGAGGAGAAAAAGACAAAAATAAAAATGAAAATAAGATTTCTGTTACTTTAATTATAACTATTGTTTCTATAGTAGTACTACTAATTATAGCTAGTTTTGTTGTATATAAAGTAAGAAATAAGAAAAGTAAAGAAGTAACAGCAAAATAAGTTAAACCTTTCTTATTATATGGTAGCTTAACCAGCATTCCTTACTACAATATTTAATTCTATAGTCAGAAGAATTTAAAACTTTAGCATAAATATAATTACAATTTTTACATACATGAAAATGTACTTCATTTTTAACCATCATAATTTTATAGGTAATAAAATATGTAACACATATAAATTTTAAAAAAAAATTATTATGGTTTTAATTTATTGTTATTTTAAAAATAACGAGCATTGCATGCAAGTTGAAAATTAATATAGTAACAGCAATGGTTTATCGAGCTGAATTGAAAGAATTTATGCTCTTTAGAAAGTTATACAGCCATTATTCCCCTGTAAAATAATACATACTTTTTAAAGTAACGCTATATTAACCCTGAGAAAACCCATACTTTCAGTAGACCTCTTTTCACCCTGTATTATACCTCCTTCCTTTGGCTTTATTTACGTTCTATTTGTAGCTTGACCTTTTCCCTTCCCTTTCCTTCCCTTAGGTTAGGTTTTATTTAATTATTTAAATTTAAATTTAGATAAGAGCTCTTATCTAAATTTAAATTTAAATAATT
>JAAETO010000052.1 GCA_024228275.1 Arcobacter sp. | reverse complement strand
TGTCGATTTATTTTAATATAAATATATAAAAAGGCAATAAGCAAATTAGCTTATCCCCTTTTTAATGTAGTTAATTTTGATTAATGTAAATCAGCGTTTAATTTAACTTCTCTTGTTGATCTCATTGCTATAATTTGACCTCTTACTGAGTTTTGTCTGATGTTCACTATTAACACTTTAATACAAAATCTTAAAATAATATTTTAATCCTTCACACAACGCACTGGATAACCCATTGAAGGTTGAGTTCTATAGACATCTGCACCATCACTTTGAAAAGACATGTAGATAGGATTATCCATAAAATCACTAATAGAACGAGACCATAACGCACCATAAGTTCCAAAACCGTAAAATGAAGCATTGCTATTTAAAACATAACCAGAAGAAGGTATTTTTAGAAAATTTTTAAATGCTGTATCAATATTTATAATTTCTATATTTCCATCGCCATCTTCATCTATATCTTGAATAGAATTATGTGTTGTTTCAGCTTCTAAGCGATCTCTTGTAGGTACTTGAAATCCAATTGGGCAAACTGATGTACCATCTGTTTTCTTCCATTGAGCACTTCTTGAAATTCCATCTCTATCTTTACGATTACTTACCCAATCAAATGAATTTAAAATAAAATATTTTCCTGCATTTGATATATCCTCTGCTCTATCACTATAAGAGTTTTTAAATTCACTATCTTTTTTCTCGTGTCCATCTGTTAGCCTTCCCCATTGATAATAGTCTCCAAAACAAGATTCTTGCGAATTTTCATAATCTTCATCAGAAGAAAAATCTTCTCTACCGCTTGTACAAACTTCTGTAGCACCTAAATTTCTATCTAACCATTTTCTGCCTGTTATTGGAGAAACAATAACCTTATATTCATAACCATTATGAGATATGGAAGTAAGAGTATCTACTGCTTGAGTATATTGTGCTATAGCATCATTTTCATTTCCTTCAGAATCTAATACTTTACTTGCAGCTATGTCTACTGTAATATCTGCATCAAAATTATCATTTGGGGTTATATCCAAAGTATATATTTCCCCATTTTCACTAAAAGTACCCTTTGTTCCACCTGTAACTTTAATATCATCTTCAGTAAAACCTGTCACTATTTCACTCCATGTAAAAGTAAATGTTATAGCATCTGTAGTTTTTGCTATTCCTTGTTCACTATCTGAAATTATTACTGTAGGTTTATCTGCATGTACAGCTTGAGTATATTGTGTTATAGCATCGTTACTATTTCCTGCATTATCTGATAGTTTATTAGCAGCTATATTTACTGTAATACTTGCATCTAAATTATTATTTGGTGTTATTATTAAAGTATAAGTTGTTTCACTTCCACTGAATGTACCCTTTGTTCCTCCTGTAACTACAACATCATCTATTGTAAAACCTGTAACTTCTTCACTCCAAGTAAAAGTAAATGTTATAGGATCTGTTGAAGTTGCAATTGCACTTTCATCATCTGTAATTGTTACTGTTGGTTTAGTTGTATCTGGAACATCTGCTGTTGTAAAAGAGATAACTATATCAGTATTACCACCATCATTTACAATTTTATTTTTAGCATAATCTTTAATACTATTTTTTAAAGTTAATCTATACTCAGTATTATAAGCTAAATCATTTGTTGGATTTATAATTAATTCATCCAATTTATGAATAATAGAAAAAGGTATTTTAGTACCATCTGTAGTTTTTAATTCTATATTTTCTTTACTTAACGATGATTTTGGTATATCTTCTGAAAAAGTAACTATTATATCTGAATTAATTGCAATATCACTAGAAGAATTTGCAGGAGAAATTGATTTAATTGTAGGAGCATCAGTATCTGTTGTTATATCATAACGTTTTGATACGTTTTGAAGATGTCTTTTTACTTCATCATCACTTTTAGCTACAATTCCTGAGTCTTGTAATACCTTTGAAAGGTCTATATCCTCTACATCTTTATTAATATTATTAAATTTATCAAAATCACTTTTTTTGATTTTAATCTTATCTGATGTAGGTTCAGAATCAAGTGATTGTATTAGTTTTGCAATTTTTAAAGCTTTTGCATCTGATACATTTGTTCTTTCTAAGTTTAAAATATCTTGAATAAATACTTTTTTATCACTGGCTAAAGAACTTATTTCTCCTATTTTTATAGTACCAATATAAAAACTAACTTTTCCTCCATCATATGTAAATTCACCATTTGTATTTGTGAATTTTTCTTCCGAACTACCTTCATTTATATATTTAATACCTTCTACTACATCATCAATAAATACACCAGTTTCTTGTGGGTTAGGTGAAGGATTAGATGTAGAATCAGAAGACGACCCACCTCCACCGCAACCTGTAAGTAAAAATATACTTACTAAAATTAAAAATAAACTTCTTAACATAAATACTTCCTTTAAAAAAATTTAGTAATTATACTAGAACAGTGTCTCAAAAATGTCTCACTTTAATAAAATTTTTATAAATTATAAAATTATAAAATAATACTTATATATTAAAGGAGTAGAACTTATACTAAATATAAAAAAAAAGGGGATAAGCAAATTAGCTTATCCCCTTTTTAATGTAGTTAATTTTGATTAATGTAAATCAGCGTTTAATTTAACTTCTCTTGTTGATCTCATTGCTATAATTTGACCTGT
>JAAETO010000051.1 GCA_024228275.1 Arcobacter sp. | reverse complement strand
TTTTATGTTATTTAATATAAGTTTTACTATTCTAAGGTAGCTGAGCGGAGTCGAAGCTGAAAAAAACCTTGAATCTCAGTAAGAACCTTTTTGATTATAAAATTCTGAAATTGCTTTTACTACTTTATTTAAATTCTAGTAGCAAAATATTGATTGTAATTAATATAGTTAAAAAAATAGTTTGAATACAAAATGAAATTATTCACCAATATTTTCATTTAGTCTAACTTTAATTATTTTTCCATACTTTTCAATGAAGATAGTATTTTTAATGTTCCACCTATGTTCTTTATCTCCTCTAGTAAAAATAATCCATTCACCTTCATTAGATGAATATGTTAACCATTCTTTTGAATACTCTCTATGCATATTATTACCAACAATAAATATGATTTCTGTCTTATTTTTTTTCATTAATTCAACCACATAAGATGCATTTGTTTGGTCAGTAGCATTTGTTTGTCCAAATACTTGAGTATTCATACTGAAGAATAAAAATAAGCATAGAATAAGAATGTTTTTTTTAATAAAGTTCATGTTATACTGTTTTAAAGTTAATTGGGTTAAATCAAGCAAAATTAAATGCCTTAAGTGATTGTTAGTAATATAAAATTAGTGGTGATTTATTATTTATAGATTGTTTTAAAAAAGCCCATGAATCTCAGCATCAATCTTATTAATAACCTCTCCAAGATGTTCTGGGTTATCTACAAAGTTGATATTGTCTACATCGAAAATAATAATATTTCCTTTGTCGTATTTATCTATCCATGCTTCATAACGTTCGTTTAATCTGCTTAGATAATCAATGCTTATAGAATTTTCGTATTCTCTCCCTCTTGTATGTATTTGATTTACTAAATTAGGAATAGAACTGCGTAGGTAAATAAGTAAATCTGGAGACTCAGTTACACTTTCCATTAAATCGAATAATGATCTGTCATTTTCATAATCACGATTAGTCATTAATCCCATAGCATGAAGGTTAGGAGCAAATATAAAAGCATCTTCGTAAATGGTTCTATCCTGAATAATTGTTTTTTTATCTCTTCTAATATCCAGAATTTGTCTAAATCTGGAATTTAAAAAATATACTTGAAGGTTAAATGACCAACGTTCCATTTTATTATAAAAATCATCTAAATAAGGATTGTCCTCAACATCTTCATATTGGGGTTTCCATTTATAATGCTTGGCTAAAAGTCGCGTTAATGTTGTTTTTCCAGATCCTATATTTCCTGCGATGGCAATGTGCATAAAGTATTTACTTAGGGAGTATTAATTTAAAAGTGTGTACTTGATTTCCGTCATAAATATAAAGGAAATCTTGCGTAAGCTGCAAATCTTTTATAGTTATTTCGGGAGTTTTTATTTTTGTAATTTCTTGAGTCTTTTTATCGATATAATATAACTCATTATCTTTTAAAGCAATAAGATTTTCGTTAAACTGAATTATTTTTTGAAAACCATCACTGTTTATTTCTGAAATTAGGCTTCCGTAGATATTATAAGCTCTAATTTTTTCTTCGGTAAGCACAAAACAATAATTATAATTACTTGCCTGCGAAAGCACTTCGCCATTAATAGGTTGTGAAACCAAAGCTTTGTTTTTAGAGCGATAATTATAAGATTCTAATTGTTGAGAGTCTAAATTAAAAATCCATAAACTGGTATTTGCAGCTAAAGTTGCTGTGCTAGTATTAATAAATTCTGAAAGTTCATTAAAGTTGATACGTTCAATTTCGGTGAGCATATTATCTAATAAAACTACTGTATTGAAATCTGAATAATACACAACAATATTCATTGGATTGATGATATCTACAGATTGAATAGTTCCTAATTGAAACTCTTTAAAGTTGAAAAGACCGGCTTCGGTTTTTTTATAAAGCACTTGATCTTTAGTATAATAGGAGTCGCTGTAAGCATCAACTCCTATAAAAGTGTCGGCATTTAATTGAGTTTTACTCACAAAAGATAATTCTTGCGACCAAGCAAGAATCGGAAAAATAAATATGAATAGGAGT
>JAAETO010000050.1 GCA_024228275.1 Arcobacter sp. | reverse complement strand
ATTGTAAAATAAAATTAAAAAATTTTGTTTTCGAATTATTTATAAAAAATAAAAATGCTATGTAACTTATATTTAATAAGCTACATAGACATAAGATTAAAAGGAAGAATAAACAGTTTCTTACACGTTTTATCAACTAAAAAGTTAATTACTCCCATTGGAAAAAACATGTAATAAAATATATATTAATATTAATTTTTACTATTAAATAATAAGTATATACAAAAATTTAAGCAACTAGATGCTAAAACTAATTTATATTCTTAATATTTACTTAAATAAATAACTACTAAAATATTAATTATAACTTATGTAAAGAGTAAGATATGGAAATAAACAATAATTTACAGCTTAATCAAAATAGCTATGTAAATAAAACTAGAGAATTAGAAAAGATTTCATCTGTAAATGAAATAAATAATAACTCTATAAACCCTTCTGAACAAGAAATTGTTCAAAAAGTAAATGTAAAATCTAGTGGATTAACTCAAGTAGTAAGTAATGTTAATAATGGTTTAACATCGCTTCAAATAGCTGATGCTGCATTAAATGAACAATCAAAAATATTAGATAATGTAAAAGAAAAACTACTTCAAGCTTCAAACGATACAACATCTGATCAAGGAAGAGAAGATTTAGCCAACGAAATAAAAGATTTATTGAAAGACTTTGATGATATTGCAAGTAATACAAACTATAATGAAAAAACTCTTTTACAAAATGATAGAGAAGATAAATCTATTAGTGAAAGTTTAGAACTTCAAGCAAGTAGCAAATCAAAAGATATAATAGAAACAAAACCAATTCAATCAAATACTGAAGGTCTAGAATTAAAAGAGATATTAAATGAAGATCCTAATACCTTTAATACAGAAGATGCTAGATCTTATATAAAAACTATTGACAATGCTATAGATACAATAAATACCTTTAAATCCGATTTGGGTTCTACTCAAAATAAATTACAAAGTTCGTCTAGTAATCTAGTATCACAACATACGCAAGCAAATACAGCAACTTCAACAATTCAAAATGTTGATTATGCAAAAGAAACTACAAATTTTAGTAAACAAAATATTTTAGCTCAAATAGGTGCATATGGAATTGCACAATCTAGTAATATAAATCAAAATATTGTTACAAGATTATTATCTTAAATAAAAAGCAAAGTCAAAGATGACTTTACTTTTAAAAACTTATTGTGTGAGTTATTTTAATTTTTCTTTTAGGTCTATTTGTTATTTTTGAGTGTTCTATTCCATTATAAACAAAATAGTTTTTATATCCAGTAATCATTTTTCTTTTAACTCTTTGTTGAGTATTATAACATTTCCTTACAGTTTCATAACTGTTGTCATTATAATTAATATTAGCATTTGGTTTATAATTATTTCTAATTTCATGTGCAACTTTTCCACCTAATAAGCCACCAACTATTTGGGCCGCTACTCGTCCATTTCCTTTCCCTATTTGACTACCTAAAACTGCACCAGCTGCAACTCCCACTAAGGTATCAACACCTAAGGTATCATTATAATTTGAAGAGTAATAATTATCCTCATAATGTCTAGTTTTTTGTCTAACTTCCTTACATACTCTTTTAGGTTGACGGTCATATACATATTCATAAATAGGTTGACTATACTTTACTTTTGCATAATCGTAAAATCTATCACTTCCTGCAAATAAAGAAGAAATGGATAATATTGTAGTTAAAAAAATATTTTTTAGCATAATTAATCCTTATTTCAAAAAGTACTTACTAATAAATTATTTATAGTATTTACTTTTTATTTATATAAGAAGTATAAAATCAAATTGTGAATAGATTGTGGATGGATTTAAATTTAAATATTTTGTATAATCACTTTAATTTACCGAAAATTTTATATTTTTCCCAATAAATACTAATTGCTTTTTTAAGTTGTTTTTCATTTAATTTGGTTTTCTTCTTTATACCAAATCTTTTAATAAAAGCTTCAGGCATAATAGTAGTATCTTTCTTAGGATTATTTAAATAATTTACCATAGCTTTTTTTACATTAACTTCGCTACTGTACTTAAGTAAATATCTATAAAAATATTTATCAATTGAAACAGGTAATTTATTATGACATTTTAAACAATTATTTTCATATATATCTGCATTTAAAATATATACCATAAATAAAAAAAGTAATACTAATCTTGCCATTTTACTTCCATTTTAGTTCCAAATTTGATTTCAGAACTTACTTTTATTTTAAAATTATACTCTTTAGCAATCATTGATACAATATTTAAACCTATTCCAAATCCGCCAACACTTTTGTCAAACCTTGTATATCTTTGAAATAATTGTTCAATTTGATCTTGATTCATACCTTTTCCATTGTCTTCAACGCAAAAATAACTCTTATCTAAAGTAATAAATATTTGTCCTTTTATTTTATTATATTTAATTGCATTTGACAAAAGATTATCTATAAGTTTTGACATTTTCTTAACATCACAAAATATACTTATATCTTTTTTTATATTTAATACAAAATCAATTTTTTTAACTTCAGCTAAAGTTCTGAAATATTCAACTCTTTGAAATACAATCCTAGTTAAATCTAAATATTCATTTTGAGATATAATTTTATTATCTAAGGTTAAAAAAGTTAAATCTTCGTATATATTTGATATTGTTTTTGCTCCAATATCTATTCTTTTTATTTTTTTTGCCATTTTTTCGTCTAAATCACTTACATCAATCATCTCAACATTTGAGATAATAGCAGAAATTGGAGTGTTTAATTCATGAGTAGTATCTTTAATAAATCTATCTAATAAATGAAGTGCATCTTTCATAGGTTTAAGAAATATTTTTAATAAAAAGTATCCTAATAAGGTCATAAAAAAGAATGCTATTATTACAAAAATAAATATCTCTATTTTAAGTTTTTCATACCAAATTAAGTTATCTTTAATTTCTAAAACAACATATTTAGCGCCAAGATAATAAGATTCTGGTTCTTCTATAAAATGAATCATAGAATCACTAGTATAAGTAACTTCTCCTAAATTAACTTTTTTTGATTTTAAAGTAGAAAAAATTAATTTTTTACCACTATCATATATTGCCGAATTAAACTTCTCGTCTCTTGGATAATATTTATATTTGTCAAAATTTATATGTAAATCTTTTAATCTAAAAATTAAATTATTTGAATACTCTTGCATAGTAATTCTCTTGTTTTGAAGCATTAAATCTTTTTGAAAAGTAAAATATAAAAAAGATATAAAAAAAAGTATTATTATAGTAAAAAATAAATAGAGTGATAAAAAACTAAAAAGAGTTCTTTTCTCACTTTGTGTTAAATCGATATCCAAGCTTTTTAAGACTAACAATTCTATCTTTTCCTAAAATTTTTCTCAAATTTTTAATATAAGTTCTTAGTGAATTATCACTAGACTGTTCTCCGTAATCCCATACATAATCGTAAATTCTATCATGAATAATTAATTCATCTTTATTTTGAAGAAAGAACTTAAGTAGTTTCTGTTCTTTAAAATTCAATTGTACTATTTCATCATCTTTCTTAAGTTCATTAGTACTTGTATCAAATATTATATTCTCATCAATTTTAATAATATTATCAATATTGTTTGAAAACTCCCTTTTAATAATCGTTTTAACTCTTAATAGTAACTCTTTAAGTTCAAATGGTTTTCTAATATAATCATCACAACCACTATTAAATCCTTCTTCTAAAGATGCCATAGAATTTAATGACGTAATAAAGATAGCTGGAGTTTTATTACCATCGTTTCTAATGGTCTTTAGTAATTCAAAACCATTTTGAAAGGGAACATTTACATCAAGTAAGAAAAGATCAAATTTTTTTTCATATATGATTTCTTGTGCTTCATCCCCATCATAAACAGGAGTAATAACAAAGCCTTGTTCTTCAAAATAATCAACAACAGTTTCACTAAGTGTTAAATCATCTTCTAAAAGTAATAATTTTGTTTTCATATTAATTCATTTATTATTTAATTTTTCTAAATTAATTTATATTTTTGTTTCTCTTTTTCGTTCATAGTTGGAATTCTACTTTTTAATTCTTTATTAAAATCTTTCTCATTGTTTTTTTCTACATAGCCCATAATTGCAATTAGTTCTTGAGTACTCATTTCAGAATAGTCAACAGCAAACAAAGGAGACATAAAAATAGTAAATAATGAAATAAATAAAATTTTTTTCATAAGTCATCACTTTAATATTTTTAATAATAATACCATAAAAATTGTAGAATAATCGTAAATTATTGAGAATAAATTATTGTAATTTTTGAAATAAGTAATATTTAACTTTCTATAAATTGTTTTTATACTAAAATCTAAAAAAATTAAAGAGAGACAATGAAAACAAAAATTATATTAACATTATTATCTTTATTCTTACTATCTGGTTGTATTGGTGGAGATAATAGTAAACAAGAATGGACATCACTAATTTATCCAGATAAAAACAATACAAAAAGAAGTAAAAAGCATGGTGTTTATTCTACATTAAAAGAGTGTAAAGAGACATCTATTAAAGAACTAGAGAACTTAAACTTGATTTCTAGAGGTGATTATCAATGTGGCTTAAACTGTAGTTATCATGATGGAATGAAAGTAGATATTTGTGAAAAAATGAGTAAATAGATTTTACTCATTTAAAACTATAATTCTATTTCTCCCCTCTCTTTTTGCTTTATATAAAGCTTTATCTGCAATTAATAAAGTATTATTATAATCTACGTCAGTTAATTGTGATATTCCAAAACTTGAAGTGATTTTTAAAGAAGAATAAAAATTATAATTTTCTATTTCCTTTCTAATAATATTAACAATTTTAAATGTATTTTCAATATTAGCATTAAGTATTATTAAAAATTCTTCTCCTCCCCATCTAATAGCGTAATCAGTAGATCTTATCTTTGAAGCTATTAAACTTGAGAATTCTTTTAATATTAAATCTCCAATATAATGACCATATGTATCATTTATTTTTTTAAAGTAATCAATATCAGCTAATACAAAACTATAATTATTGTTCTTTTTATAATTATTTAAAGTAATTTGAGGAAGTAAACTTTCAAAGCCATTTCTGTTATACAAACCTGTTAATTGATCATTTAAAGCTAATTTTTTTAAATATTTTTGATCTTTTAACTTATTAGTAATATCTTGAGAAATAATTAAATAAGAATATATTTTATTATCAATAATTATAGGTTTAATAGTTTGTTTATGATAATACAAAGAACCAGATTTATTTTTATTCAAAAATGTAATATCAAAAGCTTTATTCTGTTCTAATTTAAGAAATAAAGATTTATAAAATTTAGAATCATGTTTACCTGATTTTACGATATTAGTTTTGGACCCAATCAACTCTTTTATTGAATATCCAGATTTTTTCGCATATGATTCATTTACATATGTAAAATAACCATTTAAACATACAATTGCAATCTGATCAACAGTATTTTCAGTATATTTTTTAAATAATTCTACATTTATTTTTTCTTCTTGTGTTTCTTTCATATCTTTTGGTATTGCCATATAATAATTTTTTTCATTAATATTGAGTTCAGTTATTTTCCACTTTAAATTAATTTCAACTTTATTTTTTTTATAATTAGTGGTTGATATTTCAAATTTACTATATTTAGTTATATTAATTTGTATTTTTTTTAATATATTCTTTTCTGTTTTAGATGACTTAAAAATAAGAGGATTTTGTTCATATAATTCATAAAAATTATAATCAAACAATATTTCAAAAGCTTTATTACAATATAATATTTTTGGATTACGTTTATTAAACATTCCTGTAGTAATTAATATGGGATTATATGAATTATCAATTATTGTTAATATTTCATTTGGTAAACAATCTATATGGTTATTTTTCAATAAGATTCCTATATATTTTATATGTTTTTTGATTATATCATAAAATTAATAATATAATATAAATATAGATAAAATATTAAAATAATTAAAAATTTCAGCAAAACGAATAGGATATTTATGAATATAATAAATATTAAATATATATGGAAACTACTTATAAAAAAAAAGAAAAAATTAGTTTTTGGACAAATATTTACAATAATAGCAATAATACTTAGCGTACCCATTCCAATGATGTTACCAGCTTTAGTTGATGAAGTATTATTAAATAAACCTGGTTTTTTTATAAATATGATAGATTATTCTTTTAAAGAAGGTAGTCCTTTTTATTATATTGCGATTATAACTACAGCAGTGATATTATTAAGAATTTTATATTTTTGTTTTACAGTAATAATAACTAAAATATTTACAAGTATTTCACAATTCGTAACTTTTAAAATTAGAGAAAAATTGATAACACATCTAAAAGTTGTTTGTATGAATGAATATGAAAGTATTGGAAGTGGTTCAATTGCAGCTAACTTAATAACTGACGTTAACACAATTGATTCATTTATTATAAAAGGAGCAAGTAAATTTGTTTCTTCAGTTTTAACACTAATAGCTGTATCAATTGTTATGATTATTATTCATCCGCTATTAGGTCTAATGATTTTATTTATTCAACCACTTATTATGTTATTATCAAAAAAGATATCAAGACAAGTTGGGGTATTAAAAAAAGAAGAAAATCAAGCAATAGAAGAATTTCAAGAAGAGATAGGTGAATCATTAGAATTATTTGGACAAATAAAAGCTAGTAATAAAGAAGACTACTTTTTTGAAAACTCTATAAAAAAAGCAAGCCATATACAAACAACTTCTAATAATTATAATTTTAAGAGTGTTGCCTTTGAAAGACTCTCTTTTACTACATTTTTAATTGCCTTTGAAATTTTAAGAGCAAGTGGCTTAATAATGGTTGCATATAGTGATTTAAGCATAGGTATGATGTTTGCTATGTTTGGTTATATTTGGTTTATTATGACCCCTGTACAAGATATTTTAGCTATGCAATACTCTTATTCTACTGCAATTGCTGCAATAAATAGAATAAACAGAATTTTAAAACTAAATATTGAAACCAATGGCAATAAATTACTTGAGGTAAACAATAAAGGCATTGATTTAAAAATAGAAAATATGAATTTTTCTTATAATAAAGATAAGATTGTATTAAAAGATATATGCTTAGATATAAAAGCAGGAGAAAAAATAGCCTTTATTGGAGCAAGTGGGAGTGGTAAAACTACTTTAGCACAAGTAATTGCAGGATTTTATTCAAAAGATTTAGGTAAAATCAAATATAACAATATAAGTATTGACGAAATTAATAAAAAAAGCCTAAGACAAAATCTATTTCTTGTCTTACAAATGCCAATATTATTTAATAGTACATTAAGATTTAATATTACTATGGGTAATGATAATGTTAGTGATGAAGAGATATTTGATGCACTAAGAATTTCTCAGCTAAAAGACTCAATAACAAATATGGAAAATAAGTTAGATACAATAGTAGGACGTCATGGAATTAGATTAAGTGGAGGACAAAGACAAAGGCTATCAATTGCAAGAATGATTATAGCTAATCCATCCATTATAATTTTTGATGAATCTACTTCTGCTTTAGATGTACATACAGAAGCTAAATTATTCAACGATATAATACCAATTTTAAAAGATAAAACAGTAATTACAATTGCACATAGATTAAGTACAGTAAAAAATGCAAATAAAATTTATGTTTTAGATGATGGCAAAATTGTTCAATCAGGTACACATGATGAATTAGAATCAATAGATGGTCACTATTTAGAATTTATAAAACCACAACTTATATAAGGAACTACTATTATTTACTATTTAACATTAAATGATTTAAAAGATGAAAATATTTTAAACAATTATATTTATCCAAATATGAGTGAAAACTATTATTGGAGTGATGATTTAAGTAATGAGTTTTATATTAAAGCTGCACAATGCGGTTTTATAACAACATCAATGTATAAAGATGAGAAGTTTTTTTTATTACCTGAGATACAATTTGATTATGCAATTTTAGATTTTGACAATATAAAAATTTCAAAAAAAGTTAAAAAACTAATAAAAGAAGAAAATTTTAATTTCACTATTAATCAAAAATTTAATGAAGTTTTAGAAAAGATACAAAACTATCACGAAAAATCTTGGTTATCAAATGATTATATTAAAATATTACAAAGCATTAAAAAAAATAATCATTCATATGAAAACTTTGAACTAATTAGTGTTGAGTTAGATGATAAATATACAGGAGATTTAATTTCAGGTGAAATAGGCTATAAAATCAATAATATCTATACTTCTTTATCAGGATTTACATCTAAAAACAAGAAATATAATAATTATGGAAAGTTACAATTAACTTTATTAAACTATTTCTTAAAAAAAAGTGGTTATAATTTTTGGAACCTTGGGCACCCTCAACTTCAATATAAAATTGACCTAGGGTCAAGAATATACACAAGAGAACAGTTCCTTGAAAGATGGAATTGTAATAAATTAATAACAGACTTTTAAAATTTTTATTATTTTTTAATAAATTTTAAGATTTGTCTCTAAATTGTCTCATTTTTAAGTTTTTTCATAATCATATGTGTTATAATAAAATAAAAAAGAGAGGAAATATTATGAGTGATAATATAACAATTGATTTAACGAAAGATATGCAAAAATTCTTAACCAGTAAATCTAAAGAATATAAACTGTCTATAGAAGACACGCTAAAAGAAATTATAAGTCAACAAATTAATAGTAGAATTGATTTAGGAAAAGGTTTTTACTACGATAAAGTTCTTAAAAAAGTTTTTGATAGAAAAAACAATGATACTGGTTTAACTAAAACACAAATGAATATTTTTTATACAATATTAGAAACTAGAGGGAATATTGTAGAAGTTGAAACAATTAAAAAGAATGCTTGGAAAGATAAAAACACTTCAATATTCACACTTAGAAATATGATTAAACAAATTAGAGACAAAACTTATTATGGTCTAATTAAAAGTCATTCTAGTAGAGGTTATTCTGCTGGTTTCTAATATAATTTTAGGCGATTACGCCTAGAATTATAACTATAATCTTCACATATATATTAAATATAGGTACATCTATAAGCCGCGTTTTGTTTTAAACAATAATTTATCTAGTTGTCAAATTACTTAGACAATCTAGCGAAGGGCATCACTGTGAAGTTTATACCACCCCTTCTTGCTGCAGGTTGGGTTTACATAGCCATTTAGATTACTCAAAATGCTGGTAGGCTCTTACTCTACCGTTTCACTCTTACCACAATGTGGCGATATACTTTCTGTTGCACTATCCCTTAGATTACTCTAGCCATCCTTTAAATGGAACCATACTTCACGGCAGCCCGGACTTTCCTCTTGATATACAAGCTATTGTCTGATGTACCTATTTTGAAATAGTATCTAAAAAATCTTTATTTTTTTATAATATCATAATAACTTGGAGCTAAAAAGTTAAATATACTATCATTAATTTCTACATTTTGCTCAATTTCATGAAATACTATTACTATTTTATTATCTAATTCATCTTTATAAGATAAAGAATAGATTTTATCATTTTTGATAATTATAATATATTCTTTATTGTATAAATTAGTTTTATAAGTATCTTCATTAACTTTTTTTGCTTCTTTTAATAAATTTAAAATATCTATACTATTTTCTAAAGTAGTATAAATAGCTTGCTCCAATTCGGGTTCATCAACAATTGCAATATTATCAATAAGATAAACATTCTTTATAACAGGAGTTTTATATTTCCAAAGAACTTTTCCACTTTCTTTAATAAAAACATCACCTGCATATACTATTGTTTTATTTGTATCATTCATAATAGTTTGAGAAAAGCTAGCCCTAAAACTAGTTATTTTATCTAAATTAATTGATGCAAATAAAGAATAAACTGAAACTAAACACAATATTAAAATTTTATAAACCATTTTTTAACCTTATTTCTTATATAATCTTGCGATTATAACTAATACCAAATTAAAATATATATATATTATAGAATTGTTTGGTAAAAAGGAACTTATTTTATGATTAATATTTTTTCAAAAATTTTTGGAACAACTAACGACAAAGAAGTAAAAAAATATAGAAAAAAAGCTTTAGGAATAAATGCTTTAGAGAGTAAATATGAAACTCTAAATGATGATGAACTAAAATTATCATTTGAAGATTTAAAAAAACAAGTACAAGATGACAATAAGAACTTAAATGATGTATTAGAAGAATCTTTTGCAATAACACGAGAAGCTAGTAAAAGAACATTAAATATGAGACATTATGATGTACAGCTAATTGGTGGTATGGTTTTAAATGATGGTAGAATTGCAGAGATGAAAACAGGTGAAGGTAAAACTTTAGTTGCAACACTTCCTGTAATTTTAAATGCCTTAACAGGTAAAGGTGTTCATGTTGTAACTGTTAATGATTATTTAGCTAGTAGAGATGCAAAAGAACTAGAACCTTTATATAATTTCTTAGGATTCAGTGTTGGAGCAATTGTAGGTGATTTAAAAGATGATGATCTAAGAAAAGAGCAATATTTAGCTGATATTACTTACGGTACAAATAATGAATTTGGATTTGATTTTTTAAGAGACAATATGCATTATAATTTAGAAGAAAAAGTTCAAAGAGAACATCATTTTGTAATAGTTGATGAAGTAGATTCAATTTTAATTGATGAAGCTAGAACTCCACTTATTATCTCAGGACCTACAAATCATAAAAGTGCTGATTATACAAAATCTAACAAAATAGCCTTAAGTTTAGAAAAAGGTGAAGTAATTGAACCTAAATCAGCAGAAGAGAAACCTTATTCTACAGGAGACTTTACAATTGATGAGAAAAATAAATCAGTTTTAATTACTGAGAAAGGTATTGAAAAAGCAGAGAAACTATATGAAGTTGATAATTTATACTCTTTAGAAAATGCTATGTATTCTCATCATCTAGATAATGCATTAAAAGCAAATTATATTTTTGAAAAAGATGTAGATTATGTTGTTAAAGATAATGAAGTAATTATTGTTGATGAATTTACAGGAAGACTTAGTGAAGGAAGAAGATTCTCAGAAGGTCTACATCAGGCACTAGAAGCAAAAGAAGATGTAACTATTCAAGATGAATCTCAAACATTAGCTGATATTACATTTCAAAATTATTTTAGAATGTATGATAAATTAGCTGGTATGACAGGAACTGCACAAACAGAAGCTACAGAGTTTGCTCAAATATATAATCTTGATGTTGTATCTATCCCTACAAATGTACAAGTTCAAAGACTTGATAGAAATGATTTAATATATAAAAGTGAAATAGAAAAATTTAATGCAGTTTCTTTAAAAATTAAAGAATATAATCAAAAAGGTCAGCCAGTACTAGTAGGTACTGCATCAATTGAAAAGTCTGAACATTTACATAATTTACTTACTAAAGCAAAAATACCTCATACTGTACTAAATGCTAAGCAACATGAAAAAGAAGGTAAAATTATAGAAAACGCAGGACAAAAAGGTGCTGTAACTATTGCTACAAATATGGCAGGTCGTGGAGTTGATATTAAACTTACAGAAGAGACACTTGCTGTTGGTGGTTTAGCAATAATTGGAACAGAAAGACACGAATCAAGAAGAATTGATAATCAATTAAGAGGACGAGCTGGAAGACAAGGTGATGTTGGTGAATCACAATTTTATTTATCTTTAGAAGATAACCTTCTTAGAATTTTTGGAAGTGATAAAATTAAAGGTATCATGGAAAGAATTGGAATTGAAGAAGGTGAACATATAGAATCAAAGATGGTTACAAGAGCTGTTGAAAATGCTCAGAAAAAAGTTGAATCAATGCATTTTGAAAGTAGAAAACACCTTCTTGAATATGATGATGTAGCAAATAAACAAAGAAAAGTAATTTATTCATTTAGAAATGACTTATTAAATCCTGAATATGACATTATGTCAAAACTTGATGAAAATAGATTAGAATATATTGAAGAACTTCTAATAAATGCCGAAATTATTGATGGAATGCCACAAGAAGATTATAATTATGACTTTATTATTAGTAAATTTAAAGAAGAATTAAACCTAATATTATCTAAAGAAGATATTCAATCTGAAGATTTTAAAAGTTTGGAAGATAAGTTAGTATCAATTATAAAAGACGTTTACGAAGAAAAAATGAGTGTAGCGGCACCTGAACAAAAAAGTGAAATTGAAAGAATACTTTACTTACAAATTTTAGATAATGCTTGGAGAGAGCACTTATATGCAATGGATACTTTAAAGACAGGTATTGGACTTAGAGGTTATAATCAAAAAGATCCTCTTGTTGAGTATAAGAAAGAGTCTTATAATATGTTTGTAGAATTAATAGGAAATATTAAACATGAAATAGTAAAAGTTTTATTTACTGTTCAACTTCAAAGTAATGAAGATGCAAATAAAGAGAAAGAAGCTTTAGAAAAAATGAAAGCTGAAATGGAAAAAGCAAATGAAGCTATGATAACAAATGTTGAAGAAGAACATTTAGCTTCAAATGAAAAAAAGATTGCAAGAAATGAACCTTGTCCTTGTGGAAGTGGTAAAAAATATAAACAATGCCATGGTAAAAGCGGACCTAAAAGAGGTTTAGTAGCGGGAAACTAAATTGAATAAAAAATTAGTTAATTTTATTGTAAAAAAATATCTTAAATTTGACAATAAGAATCCATTTATTTCAATAAGTGCTATTTTAGCATTTATTGGAGTTGCTATTGGAGTTATGGTACTTATTATTACTATGGCTATAATGAATGGTACAGCAAAAGAGTTTAAAAACAAACTTTTTACTATGAACTATCCTCTTTCAATTTATCCTAAATTTAAAAATAGTACAAATCAAGACTTATTAGAAAAACTAGAAAATAAATTTCCTGATATGAAATTTTCTCCTTTCTTATCTTCTCAAGTAATAATACAAAGTGGCGAAAATATTAGTGGAGGTATTATTTTTGGTGTAAATCCCAAAAAAGAATCTAGAATAAATTCTATATATAAAAAAGCTGCTGAAGGTCAAAAATTATCTAAATATGACATTATTATTGGTAATGGTATTAAAGAAGAACTTTTTTTAAGCGCGGGAGAAAAAGCAACTTTATACTTTACATCAATAAATCCAACTGGTTTAACTACGATGCCTAAATTAAAAAGATTTACATATAAGAATTCTTTTAAATCTGGACTAAATGCTTATGATAAAGCTTATATTTACACCTCTATTGAAGCCTTACAAACATTATTAAGAAAAGATAAAAATAGCTTTGCAGGAATTCATGTTTACTCTGAAAATGCTATGAAGGATATAGAAGCTTTAAAAGAATTTTTAAAAAATAAAGATGCTGGGGTTGTTGGATGGTGGCAACAAAATGGAAACTTCTTTGCAGCAATGGAACTTGAGAAAAAAGCATTATTTATAGTTTTGATGCTAATTATAATTGTAGCCTCTTTAAATATTATATCTTCTTTGCTAATGACTGTTATGAGTAGACGTAAAGAGATTGCTTTACTTTTATCAATGGGTACTTCTCAAAAAGAAATAAAACAAATATTTTTAAAACTTGGAACTATAATTGGATTTTCAGGAATTATAGTTGGCGTAGGTCTAGGTTTCTTTGGAATGTGGATATTAGATACTTTTAATATAATTTCACTTCCTGCAGATGTTTATGGAACATCTAAATTACCTTTAGATTTATCTTTAATAGATTTTGTATCAATTTTAATAGGTGCAACTATTATAGTTTTATTATCATCATATTATCCGGCAAAAAAAGCTACAAATATTGATGTTATTGATGTACTAAGAAATGAATAATCAATTTATTCTTTCTTAGTTTTATCATCTTCACCAGTAATTTTTTCTATTATTTTAATAGGAGTTAATATTATTCTTTTTATTATATTTATTGGTACAGAGACACCCTCTTTCGCTAATTTTGTTTTGTATTTGGGATTATCTAATGTTCCAAATATTTCTACTTCGGTATCTATTCTATTTTTTTCGCCTAATAAAACATAATCAATTACTGGAATCAGACCAACAATTTTTGAGTAATCTTTAAGAAAAATTAATTTTAATTTTGAATTTATTTTTGAATTATTAAAATCAATTGTTGAATATCCATCAAAATCAATACCATTTCCTTTTGTAAAAATTTTATGCATATTTAAAAACTTATTTTTAAGACCATATTCAAAATCTACTTTCCCTTCTATCACTTTATATCCATTTAAATTAAATCCACCTGATGTTGCCATGCCTACAACAGAAGGTATAGCTAGTAATGGATTTATGAGAGCAGGAGAAGTATTAATAAATATTAATAAATTATTTAATATAGCTAAGTCTACAATATTTGTATTTTTTAAATCAGCACTACCTTTAATAAGTGAATTTTTACCACTTGCAGTTAAATTTATACTTCCATCTTTTATCAAGTTTTTATTAATTAATGAATTTAAAAACTCATCATTCATATTTTTTGCATCAACTTTTATGTTTCCTAAATAATCTTTTTGGTATAAAAATTTTGTATTTTTATATGTTAGATTAATATCAGTTTTATAATTTTCAAATATGAAACTATATTTATTTGATTTAACAATATACTTATTGTTAATTATTATATTAGAATTTATTCCATTTATAAAATAGCTAATATTAGATTCTTTATCCTCTTCAATATTAGTATCATATAATACATCATATCCATTTAACTGCATCGAAATTTTTTCATTAGGGACATTATATTTTAATTTTAATTTAGAATCTTTTGTTTGTATATCTAGTTTTTGATTTTCGTAAGTTCCATACAAAATCAAATCTTGTACCTTTTTCCCTGATTTTGAAATAGGCAAATCTAAATCTAAAGCTTTTCCGATAAAATTTATTTTTGAATCTTTTATATTAATATTTGCCCATTTGGCTTTATATTCATTTTCATTTTCTAATTTTATAATTGAATTTTTTAATTCTAAATCTATATCTGGTACTTCAAGTCCTGACTTTTTTTCACTACTTAATAAAAATAAATCAATATTATTTAGTTTAATTAATGTATTCTTATTCTCATGTAAAATAATTTGAATATCTGAATCATTTGTATTTATTGAAATTTTATTCTTTTTAATTGAACCATTTGCAGATAATGTATTTATCTTATTACCATTTTTATAAAATGGAAAGTTCAATTCTTTTGCATTTATTTTAAAATCAATATTATCTTTATTAAAAAAATCAATATATAGATTACCTTTTTTAATATCAATTGTCTTTAATAAATTGGAATAAGGGTAAAAAAGTTCTAAATCATTTATATTTATATCTACTTTTTCTTTTAAAATATTAACTTGTGTTTTAAACAAACTTAAATCTAAGAATGTATTTTTTTTAAAATCTATAAAAATATTTGTCTTTAAACCTTTCATATTAATAAGTGATTTTTCACTTGAATCTAAATTAAAGGACTTAATTAAAATATTACCTTGAGCAGTTGAAGTATTTGTATCTATATTTAAATTTAAGTTAGCATTTAATATTTTTTTATATATTATATTAGAATCTTCTATAATTACCTTATGATTTTTTAGAGATACTTTAACTTTTTTTGTAAAAAACTTTACATTATTAAATACTAATATGCCATTATGAATATAAAACACTCCATTTATATCTATTTTTTTTGAATCTAAATATGGAACCTTTATGATAATTGAAGAATTAGCTTTTCCACTTTTTTGCTTTAAGGGTAAAGTAATATCATATGCTTTTAATATTTCTAAAATATCATTATTCAACATTGATTTAGTCTTTAAATCAACTATTACTTCGCCCTTTTCTTCACTAGTTAAATTTTCAATATAAACTTTACTTCCGTATAATTTACTTTTATTATAAACTGGCTTATCTAAATTAAATGATAAAGTATCATTTTCATAGTCTATAGTTAATTTTTTAGTATTAACTGTTTTTGCATTTTTATGAAATCTTATTTTTGCGTCATTAATTATAACCTGACCTTTTAATGAGTCCATAATTGCTTCTTGTTTCTTTAAATCAATCTTTCCATAAAGATATTTTAAATTAATATCTCCACTTACATTATCATACATCCAAGATTCAGCAACACTATCTAATCTAAAAAAATCTTTTAAGAAATCCATTGATTTTACACTCTGAGAACTATTTATATAAAAATCAAGAGTATCATTATACAATTGTAAATTAACTTCACCAGATAATTCTTTATAAATATACTTTCCAAAAAAATTAACAATTTTTTTATCAATATTTATATTAGATTTACCTTCAAATAAAGTTTTTGTTTCTTTTAAATATATTGAATAAATATCAAGTAATACATTTGGACCTTCAAATTTTAAATCTGCTGATAAATTAACAAATTTATTATCAATATATATATATTTATCATTTAAAGTAATTGTGAATTCATTATCTTTTATCTTTACTCTTTTAATATCAATTTGTTGAAATAAGTCTAAAATAAATGGAAGTTTTTTAATATTATTACTTATCTCATTAGTATCATTAGTTGAACTATTTTCATTTATAGTATGACTTATGAAACTATTTGAAGATAAATCTAAATTTCCAATCTTTAAAATGAGTTTTTTATCAAATTTTATATACAATTTTGAAACTGAAAAATTACCAAAAGAGAATGAATTAATTTTAATGCCTAAAAATAACCAAAAAGAAAAAACTAACAAAAGTGTTAGTAAAAATAAAATAATTAGCTTAATTATTTTTAACATTATAGAGATGTTCCTTATAGCATGCATTGCTGTATTATTTTATATAAATATACCGTTAAGCTCCACAAAAGTATTATATATACCTAAAGGTAGTACGAGCAGTATTATAACACACTTAAATAAAATTGGTTATGAATTAAATGACATTGATAAAATAATGATTAAACTTTTAGGATACCCTCAATCTGGCTGGATTGACTTAAAACTACAATATATGTCAAAGGGAGATTTTTTATATAAAATTACAAAATCTAAAGCTGCTTTAAAAACAATAACTTTAATTCCAGGAGAAACATCATATATATTTCTCAAACAAATTGCAAAAAGATTCAATTTATCAGAAAAAAAGCTGAAAAATACATACAATAAATACTCTTATAAAGATGATGGTAATATTTTAGCAGATTCATATTCACTACCATATGGGATGAAAGAAGATCATCTTATTTATTACCTATTTTCAATTACAAATAAAAAATATGAAGAGTTCTCAAAAAAAATATTTGGTTATTACGATAGGAAAAAATGGTATTACTATATAACAATGGCTTCAATTATTCAAAAAGAAGCGGCAAATATTAATGAAATGCCACTAGTATCATCTGTAATATATAATAGACTTAAAAGAGGAATGCCTCTTCAAATGGATGGTACATTAAATTATGGTAAATATTCTCATGTAAAAGTTACTGCAAAAAGAATAAGAGAAGATAATTCTTCATATAATACGTATAAGAATAAAGGATTGCCAACTAATCCCATTTCAGCAGTAAGTTTAAATGCCATTAAAGCTGCAATATTTCCAGTTAAAAGTAAATATCTATATTTCGTAAAAGATAATACAACAGGACTACATAAATTCTCCGAAACTTACAAAACTCATGTAAAAAATATTAAAGCAAATGTAAGTGTGAAGAAAAGTTACACCAAGAGAAAAGAGACTGAAAGTAAAATAGATAAAGAAGCAAAGAAAATAATGAAAACAGACGTTTCTAAGCAAAAACCCTCTTCTATAAAAGATTTATGGAGCAATGTAAAATAATTTTTGTGAAAATATGAAACAAAGTATTCTTGCACTTAAAAATAGTTCTTATTTTCAATTACCGTAAATATAAATACTGCTATTATAAGTCTACTTAAATTTCAAATTAGGAAACATATATGTCAAAAATTATTTACACTAGAGTTGACGAAGCACCTGCTTTAGCTACATATTCATTTTTACCAATTATCAAAGCTTTTACAAAAAGTTCTGGTATCGAAATGGTAACAAAAGATATCTCATTAGCAGGAAGAATTATTGCTAACTTCCCTGAGAACTTAACTGAAGACCAAAAAATTGTTGATGCATTAGCAGAACTTGGTGAATTAACTCAAGATCCATCTGTTAATATTGTTAAACTTCCAAATGTTTCAGCTTCTGTTCCACAACTAAAAGCTTGTATTGCAGAATTACAAGCAAAAGGTTACAAGGTTCCTAATTATGATGAATCAGCTGAAATAACAGCTAGATATGGAAAAATTTCAGGTTCTGCTGTTAATCCAGTATTAAGAGAAGGAAATTCTGATAGAAGAGCTCCAGGAGCTGTTAAAAACTATGCAAAAAACAACCCTCATAGAATGGGTAAATGGACTGCAGATTCAAAAACTGAAGTTATGCACATGAATGAAAATGATTTCTATGGTGCAGAATTATCAAAAACTTTTGATGCAGCTGATGATTTAAAAATCTCTTTTGTTAGTAAATCTGGAGAAGAAAAAGTATTAAAAGGTTCAACTGCTGTAGAAGCTGGTGAAATTATTGATGCAACTTGTATGAGTGCTAAATCTTTACAAGAATTCTACCAAACAGCAATCAATAGAGCTAAAGAACAAGATGTATTATTATCATTACACCTTAAAGCTACTATGATGAAAGTTTCTGACCCAATTATGTTTGGATTTGCTGTTAAAGTATACTTCAAAGACTTAATTGCAAAACATGGTGAATTATTTGAATCTCTAGGTGTTAATTTTAATAATGGTTTAGGAGATTTATACTCTAAATTAGATTCTGTAGATGCCAATAAAAAAGCTGAAATTGAAGCTGACATTGAAGCTGTATATGCTAAACAGCCAAGACTTGCAATGGTTAACTCTGAAAAAGGAATCACAAACTTACATGTACCATCTGATGTTATTATTGATGCATCTATGCCTGCTATGCTTAAAGGTGGTGGTAAAATGTGGAATGCTGAAGATAAAGAAGAAGATACAGTAGCAGTTATTCCTGATAGATGTTATGCAAAATCTTTCCAAGCAGTTATTGATGATTGTAAAGCTAATGGTACATTAGATGTAACAACAATTGGTACAGTTCCAAATGTTGGATTAATGGCTAAAAAAGCTGAAGAGTATGGTTCACATGATAAAACTTTCCAAGCTTGTTGTGAAGGTAAAATTATTGTTACTGATACTGCTGGAAATACAGTATTCTCTTTTGATACTGAAGAAGGTGATATTTTCAGAATGTGTCAAGCAAAAGATGCTCCAATCCAAGACTGGGTTAAATTAGCAGTTACAAGAGCTAGATTATCTAATACTCCTGCAATCTTCTGGTTAGATGAAAATAGAGCTCACGATGCACAAATGATTAAAAAAGTTAATAAATACTTACCAGAGCATGATACATCTGGCTTAGATATTACTATTGCAGCACCTGTTGATGCTACAAAAACTTCTTTAGAAAGAATGAGAAAAGGTCTTAATACTATTTCTGTAACTGGAAATGTTTTAAGAGATTACAATACTGATTTATTCCCAATTTTAGAACTTGGAACAAGTGCTAAAATGTTATCAATTGTACCATTAATGAAAGGTGGAGGATTATTTGAAACTGGTGCAGGTGGATCAGCTCCTAAGCACGTTCAACAATTTGAAGAAGAATCTTACTTAAGATGGGATTCTTTAGGTGAATTCATGGCATTAGCAGCTTCTTTTGAGCACTTAGGTAATACTCAAGGAAATGCAAAAGCAAAAATATTAGCTGATACTTTAGATAAAGCAACTGGAACATTCCTTTTAGAAGATAAATCTCCTTCAAGAAAATTAGGTTCAGTTGATAATAGAGGTTCACACTTCTATCTTGCTATGTACTGGGCGCAAGAACTTGCTAAACAAACTGAAGATGCAGAACTTGCAGCTGAATTTACTCCAATTGCAGAAGCTATGACTTCAAATGAAGATAAAATCAATGCTGAACTTGTTTCAGCACACGGTAAAGCAGTAGACTTAGGTGGATACTACTTACCAAATGATGAGTTAGCAGAAGCAGCTATGAGACCATCATCAACTTTAAACTCTATTATTGGATAATACTTAATTTTAGAAAAACTTAAAAAAGGTGAGACTAGTACTCTTACCTTTTTTTATTTTCAAAAATTTACAAATTTCAATAATAATTTAATTATATTAAACTTTAATTTGATATAATTAAATTATTTCACTAAAAAGGTATTATTTTGAATAGTAAAAAAGTTGGAATTATTGGAGTTGGAAACGTAGGTTCAACTCTTGCATATACACTAGCACACAAAGGAATATGTGCTTCTATTGTACTAAAAGATATTAGAGAAAATATTGTGCAAGCTATGGCTTTAGATATATCTCAAAGTTCAAATGCAGCTAAATCACATACAGTTGTTACAGCAGCTACTTCAGGAATAGATTTAAAAGGGTGTGATGTTATTGTTATAACAGCAGGATTACCAAGAAAACCTGGAATGAGTAGAGATGATTTACTTTTAACAAATGCCAAGATTATGGAAAGTGTATTAGAAGATGTTAAGATTTATGCTCCTAAATCAAAACTAGTAATAGTTTCAAATCCTTTAGATGCTATGGTTTATACTGCACTTAAAGTAACTGGTTTTCCAAGAGAACAAGTTATTGGGATGGCTGGAATTTTAGATAGTGCAAGAATGTCTCACTTTATACTTGAAAAAGTCGGATATGGAGCTGGACAAATAGAATCATCAGTAATGGGTGGACATGGAGATGATATGGTTCCTCTTCCAAATTATTCAACTGTTGCTGGAGTTTCATTACCTGAAATTTTAAGTCAAAGTGATATTAAAGATATTGTTACAAAAACAAAAAATGGTGGTCTTCAAATAGTAAAACTTTTAGAAAATGGTTCTGCTTATTATGCACCAGCTCACGCAACCTCTTTAATGGTAGAAGCAATACTACATAACAAAAGAAGAATTTATCCTTGCGCTGTAATGCTTAATGGTGAATATGATTATGATAATATTGTTGGAGGAGTTCCAGTGATGATTGGAGTGAATGGAGTTGAAAAAATCATTGAATTAAATTTAAACGCAGAACAAAAAGAATTATTTGCAAACTCTATATCTTCTGTGCAAGAATTAATTGATACTTTAGATACAAAATATTTTAAATAATAGTTAGAAATTTTCTAACTATTACTTAATTTATATCTTTTTTAATTTTAATCGTAATGAATTTAAGACTACTGTTACAGAACTAAAACTCATAGCAATACCTGCATACATTGGAGTTAACATTATTCCAAAAAATGGGTATAAAATTCCTGCTGCAATTGGTATACCTAAAGTATTATATACAAAGGCCCAAAATAAATTTTGTTTTACTATTTTCATAGTTTCAATAGATAAATTAATACTTTTTATAATAGATTTCAACTCATTATTAATTAACACTATATCTCCAGCATCTTTACTTATATCAGCTCCTGAGTTTAGTGTTATTCCAATATTTGCTTGTTTTATAGATGGAGCATCATTAATACCATCACCAATAAACATTACTTTTGACTTTTCTTGTAGTTTTTTTATAAGTTCATATTTTTCAGTGGGAATGACTTGAGCATAAACTTCATTAATCTCTAATTTTTCAGCAATTCTATAAGCAGTTATTTGATTATCACCTGTAAGCAATATTGGTTTAATACCAATACTTCTTAAATTTTGAATAACTTCAACTGCATCTTCTTTTAACTCATCTTCTAAAGAAAAAGAACCAACAGTTTTTTTATTAATAGATACTAAAATAACCCCATTAGATTTATTCAACTCTTTTTCATAAAAATCTAAATGTTCTTTTGAAATCAAAACTTTATTATCATCTAAAAGTTTTTTATTACCTAATAAATATTCCACATTATCAATTACCACTTTTATACCATATCCTGCAATGATATTTATATCTTCTACTTTTTTGTCACATAATATGTTTTTATCTTCTACAAATGAAACAATAGCTTTTGAAATAGGATGTTCACTATATTTTTCTATTGAAGCTATGATTTTAAAATATTCTTCATTTATATCTGTATTTGAAACAGAAATATTTCCTTTTGTCAAAGTTCCAGTTTTATCAAATATTGCATATTCTATATCTTTTATTTGTTCTAGAATTTCAGGATTTTTTATTAAAATACCCTCTTTTGCTCCCCTACTGACTGAACTTACTATTGCAATAGGAGTTGCTAGTCCTAATGCACAAGGACAAGAGATAATAAGTATGCAAATACTTGCAATTATGGCATTTTGAAAATTATCAAAGACAAGTCCCCAAACTAGAAAAGTCATGATAGCAATAATAATAACTAATGGTACAAAAATATTTGCAATTTTATCTGCGAATCTACTAATTGGTATTTGTTTACTTTGAGCAGATTTTAAAAGTTTAATAATTTTTGATAATGTTGTATCATTTGATTCTTTTGTAACTTCTATTGTAATAACACCATTAGTGTTTAATGTTCCAGCTAAAACATCATCTCCAACTTGTTTAAAAACTGGCAATGATTCTCCTGTTATCATTGCAGTATTTATATCTGCATTTCCTTCAATAACCAATCCATCAACTGGAATTTTTTCACCAGTTTTAATTAATACATTATCTTTTATCTGTAATTTTTTTACTGATATAACTTTCACTTGATTATTTTTATCTATTAAATTAGCATTTTCAGGGGCTAAGTGCATAAGTTTTTTTAAAAAATCACTAGCTTTATGTTTAGAATTTTCTTCTAAAAATCGACCAAGTATTACAAAACTAATAATAACAGCTGCTCCATCAAAATACATAAATCTTAAATGTTCAGGGAATAAAGAGGGAAAGAATATTACAAAACTAGAATAGAAATATGCAGCACTTGTCCCTAGTGCGACTAGCACATTCATGTCATAATTTCTATTTATAATTGCTTTATATGCAAGTTTATAGAATCTTGATCCACAATAATATTGTACAACTGAAGCTAAAATAAATATAAAATAAATATTCAAAGGATTCTTAATAATATTTGAAAAAGATAATATAAAAATAGCTATAGTAATAGTAATAGCAGTAATAAAAAGATCTCTTAAATCTTTAAAACTTTTCATTTGTTCTTTTTCTAATGCTTTTATATCTTCTTCAACTTTATATCCAAGTTTTTCAATTTTAGATATTAATTTTTCTTTTGAATAAAATTCTGAATCTATTTGAAATTCACCTTCACTTGAGGCAAAACTAACTTTAGTACTAAGTATACCTTTTTGTTTATTTAGAAATTTTTCAATACCATTTGAACAATTAACACAAGTCATTCCTGATATATTTAAGTTTATATTCTCTTTTGACAAAATAAAACCTTTTAGACTTCTATTTTAAATCCAAGCTCTTCCATCTCTTCAAAAAATCTTTTTTCTTGCTCTTCATTTTCAATTTCAACTGTTACTTCTTTTGGTGTACTATCTAAATTTACTGTAATATCATTAAATTCATCTTCAAGTGAAGCTTTAATTAAATTAGCGCAACTTACGCATGAAATATTAGGTGATTTGTATGTTTTTTTCATAAGTAATTAACCTTTATTAAAAATTTAATTAATAATACTAAATTGATTTACATAATTAACTTAATATTTCTCAATATTATTAAACAAGAAACATTAAGAATAAGTTAAAAACTAAGAAATTAAATTAAAATATATTTGTTAATAACCTAAAAATAACTATACTAAATATTTTACAATAGCTTTTAAGATAAAAAATAATATAATTATATTATAAAAACAACTACTACTTTATATAAAGGAGTATGTAATGAAAGCTTCAAAGCATGATATTATTCTTAGTATAGATAAAGTTAAAAATAAGTTTTTTTTCTCTATAAAAGTAATAGGTAAACTTACACATGAAGATTATAAAATTTTAATACCAAAAATTGATACTGCGGTAAAAGATGTAGAGAATCCAACAATTAAAGCATTTATAGATTGTACAGAACTTACAGGCTGGGATCTAGAAGTTGTATGGGATGATTTAAAACTAGGGATAAAGCATAATAATAAATTTGAAAAAATAGCTATATTAGGAGATCAAAATTGGCTAAATATTGGTTCAGAAATAGCTTCTTGGTTTATACATGCAGATTTAAAATACTTTGAAGATGATAATGAAGCTTTATATTGGTTAAATAGTTAGAAAATATGTTTATTTTAAAGATATATAAAAATTAAAATTTAAAAAACATTTTATAAAGAATTTCATCTTTTTTTAAATAACCAAATACAGAACTATCTAAACTAAAAGCAGTAGTTCCTTTTACGTAATAACCATTTTCATCTATTTTTGCTATTTTTTTTATCATTAAACCTTCTTGTTTATGCTTAAAAACAACAATATCATTTTCATATAAATTAGAAAAAAAACTAATACATAAAATTTTTTGGCCATTTTTTAAAAGGGGATACATAGAATCCCCTTTTATTTTTAGTAGTTTAAACATATATTATGCAGGAACAACAATTTCTTCATTTGGAAGATAATTAGCTTTTACCCTTTTTGTTTTTACTTCTTTTAATGCCCAGAAAATTTCTGCAAATTCATTTACTGCTTCAAGTAATTCTAAAGCTTTTGCCTTAGATACATGTTGTCTATTTGCACTTGCTAAGGCCATGATATTATGAGCTAAGGCATGAACATTAGGATATTTTTCTACCATAGGAGGTTTTATAAAATCTCCCCAAATTACTCTTATTTCATGTTTGACTTTTTCTGATTCTTCTTCTTTTACTGAAACATGTCGAGATATTGTATTTATATATTCTAAACTATCACTCTTTTCTAGAGCTTCCATTAAATCAACCATTCTTATTACACTAAGCGCAGCAATTTGAGCACTAATAGGATCATAAATTCCACAAGGAACATCACAATGAGCTTTAACAGTATCAAGTTTTAATAAATCTAACATTTTAATTTCTCCATTTTAATTTTCTAATACACTTTTAAACCCTAATTTTAAAGATAAAGAGTATGCACTATTGCCAAATATATCTTTATGATATTTATTAGCACCTTTTTCCAATAAATACAAAACAATATCAATTTTTTTATACATAACTGCATAAAATAATGACGTTGCTTTAAAATGATCAACTTCATCAATAAAAGATCCATATTTTAAAAGAACTTTTACAAAGTCTATTCTACCTTTAAAAACAGCATAATGTAAAGCTTTTAATTTCTCACTTTTATGAATTAGCAAATTAATTTTTATTTTATAAGATAATAATAATTCCAAAACATCGATATTCTCACAAAACATTGCCCAAAAAATAGCATTTCTACCATTGTTGTCTCTTTGATTTACATCAATATCAAATTTTAAAACTCTTTTTAATATCTCAAGATTTCCATTTATTATTGACTCAAAAAAAATTGACCAACCTGTAGAATTTTGATAATTTACATTAGCACCATTCAAGATTAACTGATCAAATGTCAATTTATTGTTTATATTTTGTATTAATAATTCAGATAATTCGTTTTTATTAAGGATATCAATATTTGACATTTATTATCTCCTAAAATATGCGATAATATAATAACAGATAAAACTTTAATTTATTTTGATAACTGATATCATAATTAATGTTTAAGTTAGATTTTAAGAAGATTCATAAGAATCTTCTTAATTTTTATTTTAGTAGTTTAACAAGAGGTTCTAAAGCAGCAATCTTTTCATCTTTATTCATAGAACCGTCAAGAGCACCCTCTTTTACTTTTCCTTCATATAATTTTGATACTGAACCATTTTCATTCACAAGAAATGAAAAATATCTAATTTTTGAATTATCAGTGACATTTAAAACTTTTACCATATCACCTTCAAAGTCATAAATCATAGGTATTTTACTTCCCTCATTTAATTCTTCTAATTTACCTGGTATAAACATCTTTTTTACAAACCATGGTGCACTAGAAATATTTGCAACCATCACATAAGGAATATCAATTTTGAATAGTTTAGGTAAATCCTTTACTATTGCTAAAGAATCATGATTTCCAACTATAATTAAAGTTTTTTTATTTTTTTTAATTATAGATTCTTTTTTTACTTTCTCATCAACACCAACTATATCAAATGTCTTTGGTAAAGTATCATATTTTAAACTACTAACTAAATTATCATTTGCTACAATTTGTTCTGGTTTTTCTGCCGTTAAATAAACTAATATTGCAAAACAAGATAATCCTAAAAAAACTATTTTTAATAAATTTGCCATTTGTTCCCTCTAAAATTAAATTTTTGAATATTATCAAATAAAGATTAATAATAAGTTAACTACTTCTTTTAACCCACCTTTTAAATAATCTATTAACTTTTATAGATTCTTCTAAAAAATTATTTTTAAGAATAGATTCAACCAAGTTATATGCAAGATAAGGTGATAGAACAAAACCACGACCTCCTACTCCATTTAATACATATAAATTATCAATCATACTAAACATATCATCTTTTATAAAAGAACCATTTTTTAAATGAGGGTATTTTTCTATAGTTTTTTTAGAATCAATTAATTTCCCAACCATTGGGAAATAATCTACACTAGAAGCTCTTGCTCCAATCTTAATATCAAATACTTCAACATCATCCAAATGTTTTATATCATTAGCAAGTTTTAATAATTTTTCTGTATCTTTATTAACAGTACTTTGACTATAACTATGCGAAAATATTTTATTTATGTTAGCACTTTTAATACAATGATTACAAACCTTTAAGTCACAGTTAAAACGATGATGTGTAGCTCCAATAGAGACAATATTCTTTTTTTTGATATCATCAAACTTTGATGCTGACAATGAACACTCTTTATGGTAATTACGATTTATATTACTATTAGTGTAAACATCTATTTTTTGTCCCCAAACAGCTCTCAAGCTAAAATATTTTTCCTCTATTAAAGAGATATCAGCGCCAGTTGTTAAGATTAAATTTATAGCTTTTATTTCATCATTAATTAACCAAAAACCATCTTTTTTTTCTATTTTATTTACTTCATAGTTAAACTTCTTTTCAATATTTTTTGTTAAGAAATTACATATATTATAAGAATTAACTTGAGAACCAATTTTAAATAAATATCCATCTTCATACTTTTCATAAGGGAAATCCATATATTCTTCATAAGTCTTAAACTTTTTTAAATCTTCATTATTTTTTGGTATTCGAACTACTCCACAATTATTAATTTCCTCAGGAATATTTTCTTTATATAATTTACTTGAAAATTTTAATGCAGAAGTAACTAAATCTTTAAATTTATTTGGCTTACCTAATAGAGGAGATAAAAATGCTCCAGCTGCTCCACTTGCTCCTTGAGCTACATCACAGTTTCTATCTATTAATAAAATTGAACTAAAATGTTTTGATAAAAAATAAGAAGTACTTGAACCAGCTATACCTGCTCCAATAATAACATAATCGTACTCTTTATACATTTTTATCCAATTCATCTATTAATTGATAATTTGGTCTCCAATAACCTCTTCCACCTCTTAAACTAATACACTTATATTCAGGAAATTTTTTTCTATAATAATTTAGTCTTTCTTTTGTAGTTTTTCCAGTATCGCAATAAAATACAAAAACACTATTATTAGGCATTTTCAACATTTCATATGGATTATAAGTAATTGTTTCAATATATTCAATTGGTTTTAATATAGTATCAATTAAAACAACTTTTACATTCTTCTTCTCTAACTCTTTTGAATATTTAAAGAGTTCTTGTTGAGTCCATTCATCTTTTTCAAACATGTATACATAATTACAAAAAATTGATTAAAGCAAGTTAAAACTATTTTTCACATTTAACTATACAGACTCAAGATTTTTATATTTTTTAACAATTTACACCTATATTTGCTAATTAAAAGACAAACCTTGATTGACTTTGACTCAGACTTTTTGATAAAATAGCTTAATTATTAATAAATTATTATAATAGGGATAAGAATGGCAAAAAGTTTATATGAAACATTAGAAATAAATGAAAATGCATCAGCAAATGAAATAAAAAAGGCTTATAGAAAATTAGCTAGAAAATATCATCCAGATGTAAATAAAGATAAAGATGCAGAAGAAAAATTTAAAGAGATTAATGCAGCATATGAAGTTTTAAGTGATGAACAAAAAAAACAACAATATGATCAATATGGGGATTCAATGTTTGGAGGTCAAAACTTCCATGATTTTGCACGTGGCCAAGGTCAAGGGGTTGACTTAGATGATATTTTAAGACAAATGTTTGGAGGTGGAGCAGGATTTGGTAATTCTGGATTTTCACAAAGAGGGTTTGGAGGATTTAATGAACCAGATTTAGATACCCAAGCTCAAATAACAGTAGCTTTTGATGTATCTATTCTTGGAGGAAAACAACATATATCTTTAAATAATGAATCATTTGATATAAAAATTCCTGAAGGAATCAAAAATGGTCAAAAGATAAGAGCAAAAGGAAAAGGAAAATCATATCAAGGACAAAGAGGTGATTTAATTATAAAAGTTAACGTAACACCTAGTATTGAGTATGAAAGAGAAGAATATACTTTAACAAAAACATTTGATATTCCTTTAAAAACTGCATTATTTGGTGGGAAGATAGAAATTAAAACAATACATAAAAATATTACATTAAAAGTTCCTCAAAATACAAAACAAAATCAAAAATTCAGAGTAAAAGAACTAGGTGTACTAAATAGAACAATTGGATCTAAGGGTGATTTATATTTAAAAGCAAATATCGTTCTTCCTAAAATAGATGAATTAGATGAAGATTTAATTAAATCTTTAGAAGAGAAACTACCAGCAAGTTTATAATATGAATGATAGCACATATAATGAACCTGTTTATTTAATTTCAGCTGTTGGTGAAATATTAAATATTCATCCTCAAACTTTAAGACAATATGAAAGAGAGGGTTTAATTAAACCCTCAAGAACTAATGGAAAAATTAGATTATATTCTCAAAGTGACATAGATCATATAAAATATGTATTAACATTAACTAGAGAACTAGGTATTAATTTAGCTGGAGTAGATTTAATATTGCAGTTAAATGATAAAATAAGCTCACTAGAGAAAGAAGTTGAGTCTTATAAGGTAAAACTTAAAGATGTTAATAAGTTTGGTATAGTACCAAATTCTAAAGCACTAGTTATCAAAAAAAATTCTTATGATCTAGTTATATTTGAAGAGTAGTAATTCTACTACTCTTTTAAAGTTGATATTGAACTTTATAATCTCTCATTAAAGGAGGGATATCTAAATAGTTTTCATCATCTGGAGTAAGCTGTTGTTTATTATCATCAAATTCTTTACTTTCAATCTCACCTGAATCATTCTTAGATTCAAAACCAGTTGCAACAATAGTAATTTTAACTTCATCTGTTTCTAAAGTATTATCAGAAGTTGTACCAAAAATTATTTCGGCATTTGAATCAATTGTATTATGAATACTAGACATTACATCATTAATTGCAAATAAAGATACTTGAGGATGAATGTTAAAGTGAATTAAAATACCTTTTGCTCCACCTAAAGATACTTTATCTAATAAAGGAGATTCAATAGCATCTTCTAAAGCTTTTTGTGCTGCATTTTCACCTTTTGCTTTACCAATACCCATTAAAGCCATACCTTTATGTTGCATAATAGTCTTAACATCAGCAAAGTCAGTATTAATATCAGAATTTCCAGGAGTCAAAATTACTTCAGTCATACCATTAACTGCTTGATATAAAATATTATCAATAATTCTAAAGGCATCTTTCATACCTACATTCTCGTCAATAATTTCTAATAATCTATCATTTGGAACAACTATTATTGAATCACTAACTTTTTTTATCTCTTCTAAGCCAAGATTAGCTAATCCTGCTCTTTTTTTACCTTCCCATGTAAAAGGTTTTGTAACAACAGAAACAGTAAGTGATCCAATCTCTTTTGCTGCTTTTGCTATAATAGCAGCAGCTCCTGTACCAGTTCCTCCACCAAGACCAGCTGCAATAAATACAATATCTGCCCCTTTTAGTGAATTTTTAATATCTTCATAACTTTCTACTGCCGAATCTCTACCAACTTCTGGCTTCATTCCAGCACCTAAACCTTTTGTAAGTTTAATTCCAAGTTGGATTTTTTTAGGAGCTTTAGAGATGTGCAAGACTTGTAAATCTGTATTAGCAGCAATTAAATCTATTTTATGAGAACCTTCGTTGATCATATGGTTAATCATGTTACAACCACCACCACCAACACCTATTACTGAAATCTTAGCTACATTATCAGATAGAGTCTGATTTGGCATTTCTACTTTAATATCATCCACCTTAAATAAATTATCATTCATCAAAACCACTCCGTAATAACATTCCAGAATTTTGACATTCCTTTACCTTTTTTATCTTTTGATATAGTTGGTAATATTGTTGTATTATGGTCACCCTTGATACTATTTTCTTCTATTTCTAATTTTTGCTCTTTAGCTTGAACAATTTTTTCTTTTGAAGTAGTATTAATTGGATCTTGTGATCTTTGAATATTCTCTTCAATTTTTCTTTTTTTAATTAAATTTTTATTTGAATCTAACTCAAAATTTCTATTTGGTTCTAAAGAGTATAATAAAAGTCCAACAATTGTAGCCATTTTTTCATCTTCAAAACTCATATATCCATTTTTAATATTAACTGGAGTAGAAATTTTTACAGGTAAATTATCAAAAACTAAAGTAGCTAATTCTTTTATACCAACTAGTTTACTCATTCCACCAGTAATAACTATTCCAGAACCAAGATTTTCATGAATACCACTTTTCTTTAAATTATTTCTAACTAAAGTTAAAACTTCTTCTACTCTTGCATGAATAATAGTTTGAATATGTTCTAAAGATACTTCTGAAGAATTCTTTTCATCACCAATTCTAGGAGTTCTTACTTTTTTATTAACTAAGTCTTCATTACCTTTTAATAAATTACCGTATTCAGTTTTTATTTTCTCCGCAGCTATTGGAGGAGTATGTAACATAACAGAAATATCATTTGTTATATGATTTGAACCAACAGGAATAAAGCCATTATAGATTAAAGATGTGCCTTTATAGCATACATATTCAGTAGTTGTTGCTCCAATATTTATTACAGTTGCCCCAAATTTCTTTTGTTGTTCATCTAAAACTGCTATAGCTGTAGCATAAGCATCTAATACAAAATTATTAACTGTAATACCTGCAATTTTTAAAGCTGACTGAATATTAGTTAAAGCTGTTTTTTTTGCAGTTACAACAAAAACAGAAACTTCAAGTCTAGTTCCATTCATATTTAAAGGGTTTTCAACATCAGCAGAATCGTCAATTTTAAAAAATATTGGTATTACATGAATAACTTCATACTCTGGTATAATTGTAGCATTATACAAAGCCATTTGCATGACTTGATTAATCTCGTTTTCTGTGATTAATCCATTTGGAATATTTACACTGCCAGAACTTCTAATTCCTTTTGTGTATGCTCCTGAGATAGATACAACAGTTGAATCAATTTGCTCCGTTGTATTTATTTTAGCAATTAAAACAGCCTCTTTTATGCATTTAGAAGCAACTTCAATATTTGAAATTACTCCTTTATTAATACCATTACTCTTATATGAACCCGTTCCTAAAATATTGATTTTATAATCTAAATTATTTCTTGCAATAACTGCATTAACATTTGAAGAACCAATATCTATTGCTAAAAGAGTTTTATTCAACTACTACTCCTCTATTTTAATTGAAGATTGTACTTCGTATCTATTTTCTAAGTTTTTAACCAAATTATTCATTAATTCTTGATTTAATAAATTATTAATTGTAGTCTCTACTAGATCTTTTTTTGATGAATCATAATCTGATAACTTTGTATCATTAATTTTATAAACTATAGCTTTATTTCCAATTATAATCTTATCTTCTTTTTTATTTGAAGAAAAAAGTTGATTTAAGAAGTTTAAAGCTTCATCTTTATTTAATCCATCTATTTTATCAAAAGAGTCTCTAGCTACATAACCTATATTAATGCCTTCAAAATTTTCTAATGCTTTATTAGCTTCTTCTTCTAATTTTAAAGATTTAGATACTTTAGTATAGTCAGCTTGTGCTAATATCTTTGCATCTTCAAAACTTAGAGTTTTTGGAGAGATTTTATTAACTACTTTAACAATAATATATTTATCATTATGTAAAAATGGTTTTAGTAGATCTCCTGGAACTGAAGTTTTAATTTTTTGATTATTTTCATTACTATAAAATAGTTTATCTTCTGAAATTGTCTCTTTTTTATTTAATGTTTCTTTAGCTTTTTTAATTTTTAGGTACTTTTTAAGTGCAACTTTTTTTGTAGCTTTTAAATTAAGTGTTTTAAGAATATCATCCTTAGCTTCTTCTAATGATTTTATTTTTCCATCTTCTTTTTTATAATCAGTTTTAAATTTATCATAATTATTTTTAATTTCTTCATCTGTAAACTCATTAGATACTAATGTAACTTCATCAAATTCTAATGTATATGCAGGTTGAGACTTGTATTTATCTTTATTATCATCCCAATAAGTTTTTACATCAGATTCTTTTATATCCACTTGAATATCATTAGAATCTAAAATTTCAATACTTATATCATCTTGTGAAAAAAGAAGCTTACTTAAGTTTTCTAATTCATTCTTACTAGCTTTTACTTTAAATAAAGATTCAACTTTTTTTAATAATAGATCTCTTTTTATAGAAGCTTCAAATTCAGTAGGATTAGTTCTATTTTGATTTAATACTTTAATATAAGTATCTTTATCAAATTTACCATCTTTTACAAAAGCTGGTATTGTAACTAGTTCTTTAACAATCTCTTCATTTGTTACATCTAAACCTAATTCATCGGCATAAGATAAAATTAAATTTTTTTGAATAAGAAGTTTATATGCTGCATCTTTTAATTTTAATTGATCAGCCATCTCTTGATTAAAGTTATTACCAAAAATTCTAGAATATTGATCATATAAAGCAGAATACTCTCTTTGATATTCATCAAAACTTATTTCTCTATCACCTACAACTGCTGCTGCTCCACCTTTTGATCCATAATCATATGAACCCCAACCAACGAAACCAGCTCCAACAAATGCTATTGTACTTATCCAAATTGTTATAACAAGCCATCTTTTATGTCTTTGCATCCAAGTTATCATAAAATATTATCCTCTGAAAAATTTTAGATATATTACATAATTGTTGCTTTTATATAGGTAAAAAGAGAATAATATTATACTAAATATTATTCTATATATTTTTTGATAATAAATCGTTTATTACTGATTCCCGTTTTGTTGTTTCAATTCTTTTACAAGCACTTGTGAAAGCCTCTTCTTCTCCAACAATAAAACACATTTTTTTAGCTCTAGTAATTGCAGTATATAATAGCTTAGTATTATGCATAATATAATGAGAAAAACTCATAGGTATTAAGGCATTATCGTACTCCATACCTTGAGTTTTATGTATTGTTAAAGAATACGCTAAAGATAATAATGAATTTAATTCGTCAAAATCATAAAAAACTACCATATCGTCATTAGGATATAAAACAATACATTTATTATCTTCAAAGTCAAGCTTAATAATAAGTCCAAGTTGTCCATTGAAAACTCTTTTTTCTAAAAATTCACTTGATGCATTTTTATACATTTGCATTGTCTGAGCTTTCATGTTCTCATTTTTTATATGTATAACTTTATCACTCATTTTATACTCATAAAGTTTTGATTTATATACTTTACCTTTAGTATGATTAAACAGACTTTGTAGTTGCATATTTAAATTTTCAACACCTAAAACTCCTGCTTTCATTGGTGTTATAACTTGAAAGAGAACTAAAGCTTTTGAGATATCTTTACTTTTAATAAAATCATAATACTCTTGAATATATGAAGAAGATACATTTAGTATATTATTTAAAATATTGAGACCTATATCAGCTCTTGCATTTGAGAATTCATTTTGATTCATACTATTTTTAATGGCATAATAATTATTTATAGAAACATTTATAAATTTAAAATCTTTATATTCATCATTATAATTTGGAACCTCTCCTTGTCTTATATCATTTGCAATAACTGCAATTGCCTGATCACTACTTTGTCTATAAATTTGAGTAAGTTTACAAATAGGTGCTAATTCAAACTTTATTGCATCAGCTAAAATATTTCCTGCGCCAATAGCTGGTAACTGACCATCATCACCTACAATAATAAAAATAGTGTCATCAGATATTTTCTTTATTAAATTATAAAACATAACAGAATTTACCATTGAAGCTTCATCTAAAAGTATTACTTTATGTGGAAAAAATTCATTGTCTTCGTTTTTCATAAATAAAGACTGAATTGTTGAACTATTGTATCCTGTAGTATCTGAAATACGTTGAGAAGCTATACCACTTAAAGCTATAGTTATAATATCGTCATATAAAACAATTTCTTCTAGTAACTCTAAAAGCGCCCTACTTGAAGTTGATTTACCAGTTCCTGCATAACCAATTAAAAATAATGTTTTATGTCCATTATTTATTAGTTCAACAGCTTCTTTTTGTTCTAAACTTAATTCAAATCCAAGTGTCTTTTGTTTTTTTTCTAAATAATTATCAAAAAGAGAAATGATTTTTTTATTTAATTCTCCCTCTCTTCTTTGAAAAAACTCCATAATTCTACGTTCTGCAAAATATAGCATTGAAGGAGCAATTCTAAAAGGTGAAGTTTGAAAAACATCTTCTTGAGCTAACATTGTCGTTACTACTTGTTCATACAACTCCTCTTCATTAGAAAAATGTAAAGATTCATCTAATAATTTATACAAATGTGATTTATCAATTGAAGAGTTTCCATTATTATCACAAAATTCTTTTAGAGTATAATTTACACAAGCATTTATTCTAAATTCCGATCTAGGACTAATTCCAAGAGATTTTGCAATTTCATCAGCTCTTTTAAATCCAACACCTTTTATATTTATAAGTATATATGGATTAGTTTTTATTTTTTCTATTAAATCATCTACTTCATTAAAATGAGAATATATTTTAGTTATTAAATTTGAGCTTACTCCAAATTGTGCTAAAAAAGTACCTAACTGCCTTAAATGTTTAAATTTTTGCCAAGAACTAACAATTTTTTCAAGTTTTTTTTCTTTTATACCTTTAAATTTCAATAACTCTTCTGGTTTATCATTTAATATTTCAATAAGTTCATCTTCCGAATATTCTTCTAAAAGTTCATGAGCAAATTTTTTACCTATTCCTTTTACTATTTTTGTAAGAAAGAAAAAAATTTCTGCTTCTTTTAACTCTAAAGTCTCAAACTCAAATTGAACTCCATATTTTTTATGAGTAGTCCAATTTCCTTTTAAAATAATTTCTTCTCCAACTATTTTTTCTATATCAGTATCAAAATAAGTTCCACATATTTTTTGATTGTTTTCTAAAACTGCAATAGTATATTTTGTTTCATTATTTGTATAAAGAACTTTTTTTAGTACTCCACTAAGATTAAAGGTTTTATGTTCATTACTAATATTTTCAGGTTTTGCCATTAATAGCCATCATCAAATTTTGACTTTTTATGTTTATCTTTTCTATATGCGTTTCTATTTCTTTCTTTTTGAAGTAAATTGGCTTCTTTTAAAAGAGTATTTCTTTCATTTTCAAAATTGTCAGAGTGGTTTTCTAAATACGACAGAGTCTTATTAATAAAAGCTACTAAATCAGTAAAGTACTTTGAATTTAAATCTACTGCTTTTACTTTTTTAATATCTTCAAAATTTTTCAATGTTCTATCTTTAAATAATTTAATATCAAAATTTTCAAGTTTTAACAAAGATACAGTTCTAGTAAAAAACTTTTCTAAAACTCTAATATATCTAATTCTTAATTGTTTATCATGCATACTTATAAAATTTCATCTATTTTTTCTAAAGGTCTAGCAATAACAGCTTTTTTATTATTTATTACTACTGGTCTTTCTATTAATTCCGGATTATCTAACATAGCTTGAAGTAGAATATCTTCATTAGTTTCATTATCTAAATTTAATTTTTTATATTTATCTTCTTTAGTTCTAATCCAATCTCTTGCATTAATATCTAAAAGTTTTAAAACTTCTTCTAATTGTTCTATTTTTAAATCTTCATCTTTATATTTATATATTTTTGGAATGATATCTTTTTTTTCTAAGTATATTAAAGCATTTCTAGACTTTGAACATAATGGATTGTGCCAAATAGATATATCTTGCATAAAAGTCCTTCGTATAATTTAAAAAGATTATATCAAAAAAATTAATAAATTTTAGTTTATGGTCTTAAATTTGGAAGAATATCATTTAAACTATCTAAACCTAATTCTGAAATATCTAAATTAATTTGTCCCATTTTAAAGCTCTTATTATTCATAATAATAGGAGTAAAGATATTCATAGAGGAATCAGAAACATGAGATTGCAAAACAAAAACGTAAAAAATAGAAATATCTTCTAAACTTCCTATTTCTAATTTAGCCTTAAAATTTTCAGGCAGTTCAAAAGCAAGACTTTTTAATGCACCAAAGCTCATAAGTCTTAAAGTAACATCAGTATCAACTCCTCTTATAACTGAAAAGAAATCATCCAGTTTAGTTATTTCAAATTCAGTTTCATCTTCACATCCATCAATTGGCACAACAACTTTATAATTCATATTAAACCCTTAAATTATTACTTAAATCATACATAAAAATAGAAATTATGTCAATTAGATCATGTGAATAATTATTTATTATCATAATATATGATATACTTTTTAGTATGTTAGTTTCAAATAATAGTTTATTAAATATTTTATTACCAAATGATAATAAAGTTTTAAAGGATGTTTTAAAAGAGGCAGACTTAAAGACTTTAAATAATATCAAAAATAATAATTCAGTTAATGATATATTGAAAAATCTTTTTACTAACCTTAGTACAGAAAATCAAAGTAAAACTAATATAGAAAACATACTTAAAAACTCTTCAATATTTAAAGATTTGGGAAGCTTAACTAACTCCTTATCAAGCTTAATAAAACAAATTGAATCAAATTCAAATCTAGCAAAATATAAACCTATGTTAGAAGCTTTTTTTAAAGATATATCTAAAATGGATAATAAATCATTAAAAGAATCAATTATTAACTCAGGAGTTTTTCTTGAATCTAAAGTATTAGATGAAATTAAAAGTAATAGTAATTTACCAAAAAACATTGAAACAATTTTAAATCAATTAAAAACTCTTTTAAAAAATATATCAACACTTGAATCAAAGAAGATTGAGTCTTTAATAGATAAAATATTACAAAACAATCACAGTAAATCATCTCCTTTAAGTTCCACAATTAACAATATACCAAAATCGATTAATTTACAAAATCAACTAGACTTAAAATCACTTGTACCAATGCTTCAAAATTTATCTAAAGGTATTGAAACTAAAGAATTAGCAACTATAAATAATTTAACTAATTCGTTAAAAAACATTTCAAATGACGGTCAATTATTGGAATCTAAGATATCTAATAATAAACTACAAGAAAATGATAATAAATTATTAGAAAACAAAACTAAAATAAACTCAAATATAAAAGAGAACTTACTTCTATTAAAAAATGAATTAATATTAAGTAAAAATGTACCTAACTCGCAAAACTTATTAATTCAAATAAATAAATTACTCCAAATAAATGATATTTTTTCTAAAAGTACTTCTCAAATAGAACCTAAAAATCTCATAAATCAATTAATAAATTTAAATGAAATCAAAACAGCATCTTCTGAAAATTTAAAAATTGAAAATCTATTATCAAAACTAAATAACCTTAATCAGAATATATCAGATTTAGAGAATAAAGTTCAATTAAATCAAAATGTAAAAGGTGAAAAGAATCAATTAACTCAGGATATTAAACAAAATTTAGAAAATTTAAAAACTGAACTTATAAATATAAAATCAATTGATACAAAAATAATTAATCAAATAATTGATAAACTATTAAATATACAAAATTTATTTTCAAAAATAGAACTACCTATAGATCTTAAAAAATTTCAACAAATTATGTTAAATCAAACTACAAACATAAACAATTTTCAAAGTAATATTTCCTCAAATGTAAATAATTTAATTCTTAACTTAAAAGAGAGTATTACAAATTTTTCAGCAAATAAAAATAATCTCATATTGCAAAATAGTATAATAAAAACAATTGATAAACTTGAAAACATTATAAATAATTTTCAAATAAATGTACCTCTTTTAAATGACATAACAAAATCTGATAATCCTTTGAGAAATGATATGAAAACAATTTTATTAAGAATGCAAGAAGAACTCATAAATAAAACAGATCCAAAATCTATAGATAATTTAAAGCAAATTGATAAAATGTTAATGCAAGTAGAATATTATCAACTCTTATCAATTACATCTAATACAAATAGTGTGTATATCCCTTTTTTATGGGATATGTTAGAGGAAGGTTACCTCTCTATGAAAAAATTAGATAAAGAAAAATTTTATTGTGAAATTAATTTATCATTAAAAGAGTTTGGACAAACGCAACTTCTATTATCATTATATGACAAAAATAAAATTGATTTAACAATTTATGCATCGCAGAATAGTTTTAAAAAATTATTAAAAGAAAATTCATTAAAATTAAAACAAGCATTAAATTCAGTTGATTTAATACCTGTTAATTTTAAAATAATAGATTTAAAAAAAGAAAATGAAGAGGATAAAGAGATTAAAAAAGTTAATTCATTTAAACAAGATATTGATATTGGTTTTGGAATTAATATAAAGGCATAATATGAAAGAAAAAAATATAAAAAAAGCAGTTGCCTTAAATTATGATATTGATATAAATGATGCTCCAAAAATAACTGCAAAAGGAAAAGGTGAAGTTGCAAACAATATAATAAAAATTGCACAAGACAATGAAATACCTATTAAAAAAGATGAAGATTTAGTTGAATTATTATCTGCAATAGATATAGATAAAGAGATTCCTGAAAGTATGTATAAAGCAGTTTCTGAAATATTTTCATTTATTTATGACTTAACAACTCTTGAGAGAAAAAAAAGGGAGTTTAAATCTAAGAGTAATTGATAAAATCATAAGTAATTTTATAATATAATTACAAAAAATAAAGAACAAATATTTTATGAAAATCAATAATCTTGACAACCCACTTTTTATCTTCTTATTATTTTTACTTAGTATATTTGTAAATACAATTTCATCTATTTATTTTTTTCCAATACTATTTTTGGGAATTTTATTTATAGCTTTTTCAGTATGTTTAAAAAAAAGATATTATTACTCTTTAACCTTTATAGTATTAGCATTTTTATTTATAGAATTAAATAGTGGATTCAAAGCATTTTCTATTACACTTATAGCTATATTAATATATACATTTATTAGTCCAAAAATTAAAAGAATATTATCTTTTAGTACATTAAATCCTTACATTTACATAACAATATTCTATTTGGCAATATTTATTTTGTGGTCATTGCAATATGAAGTATCTAGTCAACTATACTATACTATTTTAATAAATATTGTAATTGATTTTATATTATTTGGAATATTAATTTGAAAAGATTACATTTTATACTTATATTTATAACTATTATATTATTGACTCTTTTATCTAGGATATATTTTTTAAGTATTAAATCAAATTCATATTATGAAGAACTATCAAAAAGAAATTATATTAAAAGAGTATATAAAGTTCCACATAGAGGGATTATAAAAGATAGAAATAATGAAGCTTTAGCTATGAATAAACTAGGTTTTTCTATCAATGTAAAACCTCATTTAAGATATAAAAAAAATAAACATATTTTAGATAAGCTTATTAATCTAATAAATAAACATTTTCCAGAATATAAAAAAGAAATATTACATAAAAAATATAAAAAATTAGATTCATCTTATAAACATGATTTTGTAAAAATAGTTGATTATATTCCTTATGACGATTTTTTTGAAAAATATACACTTTTTAATTCACTTGATACAATCAAGATAGAATCTGAAGTTAAAAGAGTTTATCCTCACGGTAAAAATGCATCCCATATAATAGGTTACGTAGGGAGATCATCTAAAAAAGATATAAAGAATAACCCTTTTTCAAAACATAGTGGAATTATCGGGAAAAATGGTTTAGAAAAGTTTTACAATGATAAATTACAAGGAGAACTAGGCTTTAAAGACATAAAAGTCAATGCTTTAAATAAAGAGATAGAGATTCTAAACGAGGAAAAAGCTTCAACTGATAATAATATTAAAATATCAATTGATATAAAACTACAAAAATATGTTCAAGAAATTTTTAAAAACAAAAGTGGTGCAGTAATAATCATGGATGCAAATACAGGAGAATTATTAACAGCTGGTTCATATCCTGAGTTTAATAATAATATTTTTGTTGATGGAATATCAATAAAAGATTGGGATATAATGAGAACCGATTTTAATCATCCTTTCACTAATAAATTAGTTAATGGTCTTTATCCTCCAGGCTCAGTAATTAAAATGGGAGTTGCTTTATCATTCTTAGAAAATGATGTAAAAACAAATTTTAAAGTTTACGATAGTGGTTCTATACAACTTGGAAAAAGAAAATTTAGATGTTGGAAACATGCAGGACATGGAGAGGTAGGCTTTAGAAAAGCTATAAGAGAGAGTTGTGATGACTTTTTTTACAAAGGAAGTTTAAAAGTTGGAATAAATAAAATCTCTAAGAGTTTATCAAAATTTGGTATTGGTGTAAAAACAGGAGTTGATCAAATAAATGAATATTTTGGAACAAATCCAAATAAATTATGGAAACAAAAAAAATACAAACAACCTTGGTATATTGGAGAAACTGTTATTACTTCAATTGGTCAAGGACAAATGCTAGTAACTCCAATGCAAATTGCAAGACATACTGCTTTTTTCGCAACAGGTAAACTACCAAAACCACATTTTTCAAAAGAAAATTATGAAGAACCTAAAAAAATAGAATTTAATAAAAAACATATGAAAATAATTAGACAAGGTATGTACGATGTAATAAATCACCAAAAAGGTACTGCAAGTAAATATGTTAAAAAAAGTAAAGTACTTATTGCGGGCAAAACTGGTACTGCACAAGTAATAGCAATACCTCAGTCTGAAAAAAAGAGAATGAAAGAGAGTGAATTAGAATATTATCATAGATCTCATGCATGGCTTACTACATATGGCCCATATAAAAACCCAAAATATGTAGTAACAGTAATAGTTGAACATGGTGGACATGGGGGAAGTGCTGCGGGAGGAGTAGTTAGTAAAATTTACAATAAGCTTTTAGAATTAGGATATATAAAAAACAAGAAATAAACATAATATTTAATTACTTTAAATTTAATCATATTTTAGATATTATACTTTCTTATTTAATTTGAGGATTGTATTTGAAACTAATTATTAGTTTACTAATTTTTTCTATATCTTTACTTGCGCAAGAAGAATCGCTACCAATTATAAATTTATCAGTTGCTGCATTAGAAGAACCTGCTCAATTTGTAAAAACAATTAATATTGCAATTATTTTAACACTACTGGTATTAGCTCCTACCTTACTTTTAATGGTAACAAGTTTTACTAGACTTATGATAGTATTTTCTCTTTTAAGACAAGCCTTAGGATTACAACAAACACCACCAAACCAAATAATTATTTCTTTATCTTTAATATTAACAATTTTTATAATGGAACCATATGCCAAGAAATCTTGGGAAAATGGAATTAAACCATATATGGAAGAACAAATAGATTATCAAGTTGCTTTTGAAAAAGGAGTGAAACCTTTTAAAGAATTTATGCTTAAAAATACGAGAGAGAAAGATTTAGCATTATTTTACAGAATTAAAAAAGAAGAAAATCCTAAAAATATTGATGATGTTCCAATTACTCTTTTAATGCCAGCTTTTATTGTTAGTGAATTAAAAACAGCATTTGAAATTGGGTTTTTAATTTTTTTACCATTTTTAGTAATAGATATAATTGTAGCTTCTATACTTATGTCTTTAGGAATGATGATGTTACCACCAGTAATGATATCCTTACCTATTAAAATCATTTTCTTTATTGTAATTGATGGATGGGCATTGATTATTGGGAACTTAGCCCAGTCCTTTAAGTGACGGGATTAAAAAATTAAAAAGATTAATTTAAACTAATTTAATCTCATCCTCTTTTGTAGTAATCATACATAAAAATTCATATCCTTTTCCATAACAGGCCTCATAATAATGATTTATTCCAGCAGGTATATATAAAAAATCACCCTCTTTCGCATGATACTCTTCTTCACCAATTAACACTTTAGCCTCTCCACTTAATACATATTGTTGATGTTGTATTTCATTTGTATGATTTGGCATAGACCCACCATTTTCTAATATAACTTTTCTAACTATAAAATCTTTATCTTCATTTGGTGTTAAAACAGAAATTTTAGCTTTTACTGTTTTTGGTATCTCATTTTTTTCATATTCTTTTATATTTTTACAATACATACTCTCTCCTTTTATGAGTATTATAACTTTTTTTACTAAAATATAAATTCAATTTAATACAAAGAGAGACAATGGAAATATTACAAAATGAAATTTTAAGTTTTTCAATAATTATAATAGTTGTTATTTTATTAGCTTATTTTACAAAAAAAGTTGAAGATAAATATAAATAGTAATTTTTAATCAATAGGCAATTTAATTTTAAAAATTGCCCCATTATCACCATTTTCTACACTTAAGAAACCGTTACAATGGTCATTTACTATAATTTTACTCATATAAAGACCTAATCCTGTTCCTTCTTTTTCTTTTTTAGTAGAATAATAAGGATCAAAAACTTTATCAATTATACTTTCATCAATTCCTTTTGCATTATCTTTTATTTCAATAATTACATATGAATCATCATGATATGTTTTAATACAAATTTCTGAATTCAAAATACAATTTTCAACTAAAGCATCCTCTGAATTTTTAATTATATTTAATATTACTTGATTAAGTTCTGTCGCAAAAACATTTATATTTTTATGACAATTAAATTCAGTTTTCAATGTAATTGAATTTGAATCTAAAGAATTTTTAACAATATTAATTGAATTTTCAATGATACTTTCTAAAGTTGTATTCATTTTATTATTATTTGATTTAAAAAAGTTTCTAAAGTCATCAATAGTCATAGATAAATGTTGCGAATATTCCGAAATAAGAGATATCTCTTTTTTTAAGGATTCATTATCTATTTTTTTATCTAATACTAAACGTATAATTAAATTATTTGTAGTTGCAGAAATGGCTGTTAATGGCTGTCTCCACTGATGGGCAATCATAGATAACATTTCACCCATTTGAGCTAACCTATTTTGTTGAATTAATTGTTTAGTATTTTCCTCATTTTTTTTAACTTCTAATTTAACTTTATCTTCTAAGTTATGAGTTAAGATACTTAGCTCCTCTTCCATTTTTTTTCTTTTATAAATATCTCTACAAACAATATGAACAACAGATTTATTATCAATGATAATTGAAGTTAAAACAACTTCAAACCAAGGAGTTTTACCGTTCTTCTTTAAATATACCCATTCAAATGTATTAGAACCTTTTTTAATAGCAATATCAATCATTTCCAAAAACATAGTCCTAGATTCAAAACCATTAGGTTGAAATTCTGGGTATAAAGAAGAATGATCTAACTTTATAAACTCCTCCTTTGTATCATAACCTAACATTTTGTGAGCAGCTTCATTACAATGAATAAACTTATTATTACTTAATTGCAAGATTATAACACCGTCACTTGATTCATAATAAATCTTTTCAAATAACTCTTTTTGTTTTTCTAACTCTTTTGATTTTTCTTCTAATTCTTTTGTTTTACTTTCAATTTCTACATTTGCTTCTTTTAATTTTTTATTATGTTTATCTAATATATATTGTCTATATATAAGTATTATTAAAATAATTAAAGCAACTAAAGAAAATTCCCATAATTTTGTGTAATTAATAATATTCTCAAACTTAACCAAAAGCCATCTATTTTTTATTTCTTGTGACTCTTTATTAGAAATTGAAAGTATTCCTTTGTTTATTACTGATAGTAAATGTTTATAATCATTTCTAACCATAATACGAACATCAAGGTGAAAATCAGTTGTACCTGATATTTTTAAATTTTTATATCCTTTACTACTTATAATATGAGATAGTACAGGTAATAAATCAACTACTGCATAAACATCACCTTTTGATAAAGCATCCAAAGCTTCAATATCATTATCATATTCAATAAATTTTATATCAGGATATTTTTCTTGTAAAATATAATGAGAACTATAAGATTTTCCAACAGCAACTTTTTTACCATTTAAAGAAGAAGTATTAGAAAAATAGTGTTTATCTAATGTTGTTGCAACTGCAAAAGGATAACTTGCATAGGGTAAAGAGAATTTAGCATAATTAAGTTTAGTATCTGTAATTGAGGTATAAATAATTAAATCAGATTTTTTATCTTTTATTAAATTTAATGCCTTATCAAAATTATCTACCATTCTACATTTTGAATCTATAAGTGTTTTTTCTTTTATTAACTCCCAAAAGTCAAATGACATTCCACTATTTTCACCATTTTCAATAAAAGAAAAAGGTGATCTATTAGGAGTTGATATACAATCAAATTTTTTATTTAATATAAAATCCTTCTCATCCTTAGATAAATTAATAAATTCTTTTTTATTATTAGTATAAATACTAATCCACTTTTTATATAAGTTATTCCATTCACTTTTTGTAATTGAAGAAAAAGCTTTATTAAAAATTGAATAAAGTATTCTATTATCTTTTGTAATACCAAAACGTAAATCAGTTTTCTTAAGATTAGGTAAATTTAAATCACCTAATACTTTCATATTTGTATATTTACTTTTTGAAATAGCTATTTGAGTACTTAAGAGATGTGAAAAAATGACATCAACTTCACCAAAAGCCAGTGCCTGCAATTTTTCTTTAAAACTATCGTATTCTTTAATTTTAAATATATTTAAATCTTCAATTTGTTTTTTATAAAAAATATTTTTTGTATTTCCTAATATTTTTCCTTTTAAAGATTCTAAGTTTGTGTAATTATTTAAATCTTTCCTTGAAAAGATAACAAGTGGAATTTCATAATAAGGTTTTGTATATTGAGTAAATTCTAATCTACTTTCTCTAAATGAAATTGCATCAATTATATCAATTTTCTTGTCTTTAAATTTTTTTAAATTAATGGGCCAAGAATCAACTTCATATGATATTTTTAAGCCACTTTTTTTTGAAATTAATTCTAATATGTCATAAGAATATCCACTTAATTTGTTATTTTCAAAAGTACTAAAGGGAGGAAAATCAGGAAGAATAGCTACGGTAACTTTGTTGTTATTAATATATGTTTGTTCTTTTTTTGTAAATTTAAGTGAAGCATTTAATGTTATGCTAAAAATAATAAAAATAAATAAAATCCTAAGCATATAATTCATAGATCGTAAACCATAGCTATTTCATCGCATACAGGAAAATGTTTACATCTTATACAATCAGCCCATATTTTATGTTCAGGTATATCTTCTTTTTCAATCTCAACAAAACCTAGGTTTTCAAAAAAACCTTTTTGATACGTTAATGATAAAATCTGTTTTAACCCCAAACCTATACCTTCATCTATACATGCTTTAACTAGTTTTTGACCTAGTTTTAAACCTCTATATTTTTTTGATATAACTAAACTTCTAATTTCAGATAATCTAGCAGAATGAATATGCAAGGCAGTGAAACCAGCTATTTCTTCATCTATTTGAACAACTGTATAAGATCTAATAGTGTTAGCCATTTCATCTTCAGTTCGCAAAAGTATAGTACCATTCTCTACCTCTTGTGCTACAACTGCTTGCATTTCTTTAATATGAGATACATCTGGTTTAAGAAATTTAATTTCCAAAAAGATAACCTGTTATTGCATTTTGTAAATCTAACATACCTCTTTTTTTAAGATTTGATATAAATATACCATCAGGATATGCTCTTTTTAATTTTTGTAAATCATTTTGTTTTAATTTATCAGTTTTAGTAAATGCATTTATAATGATTTGATCACCTCTTTTATGCTCTTTTAAAAAATCATCAACATTTTTATCTATAGCTAAATCTGGATGTCTAGAATCAATCAAATGAACAAATACTTGCAAACAAGGTCTTTGTTCTAAATACCCTGTTAAGTTTCTATTCCAATCTTTTTTTAAACTCTTAGATACTTTGGCATAACCAAAACCAGGTAAATCTACAAACCTAGCATAAAAATAAGGTACTTCATCATTACCAGTTTTAAATTTTATATCAAAATAGTTAATAAGCTGAGTCTTACCTGGTGTTGAAGATGATTTAGCTAATCCTTTTCTATTTGTAAGTGTATTTAGTAAAGAAGATTTACCTACATTACTTCTACCTAAAAATGCAACTTCTGCTTGATCAGGACTTGGCGAATCAGCTATACTTTGAGCCGAAGTTAAAAATTGTGCATCTACTATTTTCATTATTTATCATCACTTTCAATATTTATAATAATTCTCACAGGTTTTTTCTTAGTACCTGTCACTTTTGCATTACCTGTTACTTGATTAATAAATATTTTTTCGCCAAAAAGTTCTTTTTCTTCAGTTATTTCTTTTAAATAACCATTACCTATTACAGTATATTCATCTTTTTTAGGATCATAAATTATTTTATCTCCTTTTCCCTTGTAATGTTTGGTATTTGAGAATATTTCAAAATTAACATTACCTGTTGCAGTGTAATTTAAAGGTTTACTTTTTGATTTCTTTTTTGGTTCTACAAAAATTTCTAGTTTATCAGAATTTAATTTATCTTTTCCCATTTTAAGTTTTACATTTCCTGTAAAAACTGAAATACCTTTTACATCATTTGTCTCAAAATTATTTGCATCTATAACTAATTTTTGTGTATCAGCAAAAGTAAGTGATACAAAAATTAAAAATCCTATTAAAATCTTCATAATATTTTCCTTTATTTTTTTTCTACTTCAATCTCAAAATGAGCATTATTTGATTTCATATTATAGTTTAATAAATCTAAATAAATATTTTCACCTTTTATATAATTATTATAATAATTACCCTCGAAAGGTAAAGTATTTTTAGCAATTTTACTTTTAGAATTATATAAAAGTTCATTAGTATTCAATGAAATAAAATTATCTCTTGTATATTTTACGTTATATTTAAAAGTGAATTCATCACCTCTTTTAATAATAATATCTGAAAATAATATATCAGTAATCTCTTTATTGTTTTGATCTTTGCTTTTTAAAATTAATGAACCTTTATGCATTACATCTTTTGAGTTAAATCTTAATACTTTTTTGGCATTAATAATTCTATTCATATTACTAGTATTAAGTGTATACATTGTGGAGTCATTAAACGTTACCATTGCAATATCTTCATTTGACTCTTTTTTATTTGTATTTTCAACTGGAATAAAATAGCTAAAAATAGAGAATAAAAGTATTATAAAAACAAAGAGTTTTATAACCATGCGTTTATAAAATCCTCTTCAATTCCATCTTCTTGAATTATGTACTCTATCATTTCTCTAACAGCTCCACTTCCTCCATATGAATTACATTTCACTGATACAATATCTTTTATATATTTAGAACCATTAGCAGGAGTAAAAGATATTCCTACTTTTTTCAACATTTTATAATCATTAAGATCATCACCTATTGCAGCAACTTGATTCCAAGATAAAGACTCTTTTTTTAATATACTTTCTAAAACTTCATCTTTATTATGTATACCTTGATAAAGATGTTCAATTTTTAAATCTTTAGCTCTTCTTTCTACAATTAAAGATTTTCGTCCTGTTATAATTGCAGCTTTCTTTCCTAGTTTTTTAGTCCACGTTGCAATTGCTAAACCATCTGATACATCAAATGTTTTTAACTCATCTCCACTATTTGAATATGTAATACCACCATCAGTTAGAGTTCCATCAACATCTAGCACTATTAATTCAATCATAAAACACCTTTTGTACTTGGTATTCCAAGTTTATCATTTTTTGCCATTGCACGTCTAAGAGCAACTGCAAATGCTTTAAAACTAGCTTCTAGGATATGATGTTTATTTCTTCCTCTATCTTGAATAATATGAACAGTTAATCCTGCATTCATAACTAAAGCATGAAAAAATTCTTCAACTAATTCAGTATCAAAATCACCAACTTTTCCATGAACATTTACTTCATAAACTAAAAAAGGTCGATTTGATAAATCTAAAGAACATGTAGTTGAAGCTTCATCCATTACAACTGTTGCATTAGAATATCTCTCTACATTTTCTATTGGGAAAATTTCATCTTTTAAAGCTTTTCCTAAAACAATACCACAATCTTCAACTGTATGGTGAGCATCAATATGTAAATCACCTTTACAAGATAAATCAATATCAACACCACTATGTTTTGATAAAGCTTCTAACATATGATCAAAAAAGCCAACTTCTGTATTTATGTTAGAAGTTCCATTCCCATTTATATCAACTTTACACTTAATATCTGTCTCTTTAGTTTTTCTATTGAACTCTTTCATATTACTTTCCTATTCAGCTATTATCATAGTACTATTTAAGCCATTTTTTTCTTTAAAATCTAAAGCTTCTAATTCAGATCTAAATCCACTTACAAAAACTCTATTTAAGTCTGTACTTTTTATTATAACTTTATATCTTGAATCTAATACTGCTTCAAATTTACTTTTTGTAATATTTGCACCATATAACTGGCTAAAAGCTCCAACTTGAACGTAATATTTTCCAACAGTAGCGGTCTCTTCTCTTTCAGCTTTCGTATGTGCAATTTTTGCATGAAAACCTAATACTGTGACTTTAACTTTTGCTGTTCCTTTTTTTACCATATCAATTGAATGAGCAGACTTATTAGATAAATCAATTATTCTTCCACTAACAAAAGGCCCTCTATCATTAATTCTAACAATAACCGACTTACCATTTTCTAGATTATCAACTTTTACCATAGTATTCATTGGCAAAGTTTTATGAGCTGCTGTATCAGCATACATATTATAGATTTCACCATTTGATGTTTTTTTAGAGTGAAAATTAGGTCCATACCAAGAGGCAATTCCTCCTTGTACATCACCAACTTTTGCTAAGGTTGGATAATACCATTTTCCAGCAATTTTATATGGTCTCATAGTTGCTCTATGCATTGCTTTAGAATTCTTAATTTTTTCCTTAGGAATACTTTTATAAACTTTTTTTCCTATAAATATGGAATTATTTGGTTTTGAAGTACATCCTGTAAAAAATGTAATAAGAGATAATATTACGATTAATTTAATTTTTAATTTATTATCTAATAACAAGCCTATCTCCTATTTTTAAAAATGTTGTTTTCATTTTATTATCTTTCATAATTTGTTTAACATTAGCTTTATATTTTCTAGCTATTGAATATAAAGAATCTCCACTTTTTATAGTGTGTTTTTTAGTTATATTTTTAGATGAACCATTATAAGCAAGTTTAATTTTACCAATCATACTACTTGGTATTGGTAAAACAATTTTTTGTTTTATTGACAATCTATTAGACTTTAAACTATTATAATCTTTTATTAATTTAAAAGGAACTTTATATTTTTTAGAAATACTAAGTAATGTGTCACCTTTCCTAACAATATGAATTGCAAATTTAGTATCTTTAATATCATTCTTATTTTCATTAAATCTAGATAACCTACTATAAGGAATATTAATATTGTAATATTTATCATAAGGAGGTATAATTGATTGCTTAATATGTTTATTTAAAGATAATAGATCATGATATGTCATACCTATAGATTTTGCTACATTTTTTAAGTGTAAGCCACCTCTAACTGGAATACTAGCTATCGTAGTTGAAATACCAATATTTAATAAATGTGAATTTTCTTCTGCTTTAATAAAGTTCTGTGAATTCATCATAGCTAGTGAGATTATTTTTCTAATATATCTTCTACTCTCTTTTGGTAAATACTGTCTTTCTAAACCTCTTTGCTCTTTTAATAAATCTTCAACATCAGGTTTTATATTCCAAGTAGATACCTCTTTATATATTCGGCCTAACATAAAAAACTTTACTTTTCTTTTTTGATAAGACTTAATTGTTTTTCTAAAATCTCTAATTTTTTTACTATTCTTTTCATGAGGGTTTTTCTCTACATATAAGTCAATTGTAGCTCTAGTTATTGCTTCAATAACTCTTCCTTCACCACAGTTATAAGCTATTGCAGCTAAATACCACTTACCAAATCTATTATATAAAGAATTTAAATACTTTGTTGCTGCATGAGTTGATTTAACTAAATCCATTCTTTCATCAACATACATATCGTTTCTTAAACCATATTTTTTACCAGTAGCATTCATAAACTGCCAAAGTCCAGTTGCTTTTACACTAGATCTAGCATCAATAGTAAAATTTGATTCTGCCATAGCCATAAAAATAAATACATCTGGAATATTAGCTTGTCTAAGTATATCTTTTACTTTTGGAACAAACAAAGAGGCATCATTTAAATTTTCTACATATTTATAAGAATTTCTTCTATTCTGAAACTCTTCGTACACTTCTTGTAATTTATAATCAGTGATAAAAGAAGACTTTATATCTAAATCTTCTAATATTTGAATATCTCCATTTGAAAAATTAGAACCAATTAATGAAGCATAAGAATAGACATAAGAAACCATAATTAACAATATAAATTTTTTCAAGTACAATCCTATTTTATAAAATAGATGATATTTTATCTAAATGATGTTAGAAAATTGCTTAAATAAGGTAGTAGCGTTATTAGTGGTTATATCTTCAATATCATTTACACTAAAATTTAAAAGTTCTGAAATTTTTTTTGCAATATGAATTGTATACATTGGCTCATTTCTTTTACCTCTAAAAGGGTGAGGAGTTAAATAAGGTCCGTCAGTTTCAAGTATGATTTTATCTTTAGGTATCTTAGGTAAAACTTCAGTAAGTTTTTTAGCATTTTTAAAAGTAACTACACCTCCTATACCAAAATAAAAATTATGTTCTGATAATGGTAATAAGTGTTCACTTGCATTATAACAATGTAAAACTCCACCTACTTCTTTTGCATTATAATCTATAAGAATTTGCCTAGAATCATTAGAAGCTTCTCTAATATGTACAATAAGAGGTTTTTTAACTTTTTTAGCAAACTCTACTTGAGATATAAAAACTTCTTTTTGTTTCTTAATATTTTCTTCTTTTTCGTAAGAATCTTCAGGAAGTCTATAATAATCTAAACCACACTCTCCTACAGCAATACATTTAGGATGATTTATATATTTCTCCATTATAGATTCATCATATTGATCTATATCATAAGGATGAATACCAACTGCAAAAAATATTTCGTCATATTTTTCAGATAATCTAACTGCTTGTGGTAAATCATTAAAATCTGCACCAGGAATTAAAAAACCTTTAACCCCATTATCAAGTGCATTTTTAATTACAAAATCAATATCATCATAATATTGTTTATTGTCTAAGTGACAATGAGTATCTATAATTATGGTTAAAGCCTTTTTTCTATTAAATTTAATAAAGAATTAAATTCAGATAGATCGTCCGACTTAATCCAAGTATCAACGCCAAAGTTTTTAAAAGCTTCATAATCGCTATCATCTTCAAGTATCGCTACAGTTGTATATTTATCAGAACAGACCTTGGTTTTATTTTCTTCAAAGTCAAAAATAGTATCAATATCTATAATTACAATTTCAGCATCCCCACTACATCCATCTTCATACAATTCTACTGTATGCTTAACATCAATTAGTGCTTGATCTATTTTAGTAAAAGTGATTATTTTCATTACTACTCCAATTCTTATATTTATTTACTTATTTTATCCAAAACATAATTAAAATACTACAAGATATATCTTGCTGTATCCTCATCATCTAAAATATCTTCTAATTTGCTTTTAACAAGAGTTTTTGAAATAATAACTTTTTCACCACTTTTTTCATCAGCGTTAAAAGATATATCTTCTATGACTTTTTCAATTACTGTATGCAACCTTCTTGCGCCAATATCTTCAGTTTTTTCATTAGCAGTAACTGAGTATTTTGCAAATGCATGTATAGCATCATCATCAAAAACTAACTCAACATTTTCAACTTTTAAAAGTGCTTGATATTGTCTTAATAAAGAATTTTTAGTATTTGTTAGAATTTTATATAAGGCATCTTCATCAAGGTTTTCAAGTTCTACTCTTAAAGGAAATCTTCCTTGTAATTCAGGTAATAAATCACTTGGTTTTGAAACATGAAATGCTCCTGCAGCAATAAAAAGTATATGATCAGTTTTAATTTGACCAAATTTAGTATGAACTGAGCTACCTTCTACTATTGGTAATAAGTCACGTTGAACACCCTCTTTTGAAGGATCCTGATTTTGATTCTTTGAACCAGTTGCAATCTTATCAATTTCATCTAAAAAAATTATTCCACCATTTTCTGTTCTTTTAATTGCTTCAACCTTAATTGAATCTTGATCAAGAAGTTTATTAGTTGCTTCGTCTTTTAATAAAATTCTAGCATCTTTTATGTAAACTTCTTTTTTAACTTTATCTTTATTAAGTCCACCAAGCATTTGAGTTAAACTTTCTTGCATTGAAGTCATATCCATTGGCATAGTAGAATCCAATATTTCTACGTGAGCTGATTTAGGCGAAAGTTCTAATTCTATTTTCTTATCATCTAATTCACCTTTTAAAAGTTTATTTTCCATCTTATTATATGTTTTTATAAAAGATTCTCTAGCACTTGTAGTTGCACCATCAGGTAAAGGAGGTAGTAACTTTTCAATAATCTGTTTATTTATTTCATCATCTATTTTATCTTTAATCTTATCTTGGTACTCTTTTGTAACTAATCTTATTGATTCATAAACTAAATCTCTAATCATAGATTCTACATCTCTTCCTACAAAACCAACTTCAGTGTATTTAGAAGCTTCTACTTTTACAAAAGGTAATCCCATCATTTTTGCAAGTCTTCTAGCAATTTCAGTTTTACCAACACCAGTACTACCAATCATTAAAATATTTTTTGGCATTATCTCTTCTTGTAACTCTGGTTCTACTTTCATTCTTCTATATCTATTTCTAAGAGCTAATGCAATAGTTTTTTTAGCATCATCTTGTCCAATAATATAATCATCTAGATAATGAACTATCTGTTTAGGAGTTAAATCCATATTTTTTAATCCTCTATTTCTAATATTTTTATATTTTGATTTGTATAAATACAAAGTTCCCCTGCAATCATAAGTGATTCTCGAACTAAATCTACAGGTTTTAAATTAGAATGTTTTGAAAGAGCTCTAGCTGATGATATTGCAAAATTTCCACCACTACCAATAGAAGCTATACTTCCATCTTCTGGTTCAACAACATCTCCATTTCCAGAAAGAATAAAAATTCTTTCTTTATTTAAAACAATCATCATAGCTTCAAGTCGTCTAAGAACTTTATCTTTTCTCCACTCTTTTGAAAAAGCAATAACTGCTTTTAATAAATCGCCCTTTGTAGCTTCTAAATGACCTTCAAACATATCATATAAATTAAAAGCATCTGCGGTACTTCCTGCAAAACCAGATAAAATCTGACCTTTATAAAGTTTTCTAATTTTTGTTGCGTTACCTTTTAAAACAGTATCTCCAAAAGTAACTTGTCCATCTCCACCAATTACGGCTTCACCTTGCCCTTTATAAGCTAATATTGTAGTAGCATCAAACATTATTATTCCGCTATCACATCAATTTTAGCAGTACCATGAATTGCATGACCTAATTTACAATCAACTTCAAAAATACCTACAGATTTAATTTTTGTCTTTAAATTTATCTGCTTTTTGTCAATTTCAATATCCGCTTGATCTTTTAATATTTCTGATATTTCTTTATTTGTAACAGAACCAATTAAATGTCCATTTGCTCCAACTTTATGTTTTATTGTAAATTTTTGAGCATCTAGTTTTAAAGCAATTTCTTTTGCTAAAGTAATTTGAGCAGCTTCTTTTTCTGCTTTTTTCTTTTGTTCAGATCTATATTTATTCATAACTTCATTTGTAGCATGTAGTGCTAAACCTTTACCAATAAGAAAATTTTTACCATATCCATCTTTTACTTCTTTTACTTCACCTGCTTTACCAGTTCCATTTACATCTTTTAATAATAATACTTTCATAATATCTCCAATTCTAATAAAGTTGGTTATATTACTATAAATTGTTTGAAGTGAGTATTAATAAAAATATTATATTCAATCACTTAATAATACAAACAAAAAAATTTAAAGTAGTAACATAATATAAATTACGTAAAAATTGTTTAGAAATTAACGATTTTTATTATAAAGGTTTGAAAAATTCAAAATATACTTTATTTTACAGAAAACTTACTATAAAAAATTGTTAATATACAATTGAAATTTATAATAAGGACATAAATGTTTGAACAATCTGGATTTTTAGGTACTAAAGCATTGTTATATATGGATATAGTAACAATTTATTTTGCTATTTTCCCATTTTTACTTTTTTCAAGTATTTATTTAGCTATAAAAAAAGATTATTCTAAACATTTTATTTCACAAACAATCATTTTATTTATAACTATTATTATGATTTTAATATTTGAAGTAGGTGTTAGACTAACAGGGGGATTTACAGCTTTTGCAAAAAACAGTTCAATATCATATGACTTTTTATTTGTTTTTTTAATAATTCATATTTGTATTGCAATAGCATCAGTATCTGGATGGTTATACCATTTTATAATTTCTTATAAATTATACAAAAAAAACAAATATAAATTTGTAGATGGATCAAAACATAAAAAGATAGGTAAAGCTATATTTATAGCTCTTACAATAAATTCAATAATGGGAGTTTGTATTTATATTTTATTATTTATATTTTAAATATATTCTTTATAATAAACTATATTTTAACTTCTTTCACGTTTGAAGATACCTAAAGTATTATCATTAAAATATTAACACTATTCGTAAAAACATAACTTAATTTCATATTTATTGTTCATACATTTAGATTACTACTTAAAATTAATTAATAACTAAAGTAGATTTAGTTTTAAATATTTACAATATATAAAATAACTAAATATATTTAACTAGCGATTTCTAAAGTATTTGGCAAATTATGTCTAATATTTCTCTTTTTAACATAATTATTTAAACCAATATGATTGTTATAACCTAATAGTTTCGCAATTTTTCTTACAGACAATCCTACAGATAAAAGTTCTTCAATTTTATCTCTTTGCTTATCAAACTTTGATTTTTGAATTGTACCTTTTGGCTTACCTAAAATTTCACCTTTTAATTTTTTTGCTATTAAAGCCTCTTTTGTTCTTAAACTCATAAGCTCTTTTTCTAAACCAACAGTCATTGTTATTACACCTAAAATCATTTGAGTCAACATATCCTTATCATCAACTAATTCTAAGTTTTGTTTTATAACAAGTATTCTGATCTTATTTGATAATAGGAATTTAACTATTTCTAAAATTGTTTCAATCGTTCTTCCAAAAACATTTAAATCATAAACAAGTAGAGTTGATGATGTTTGACAATTCTTTAAAAAATCCAAAATGTTTTTTTCATTTTCAGGAGTATTTATTTCAATTTCTATTGCTTGATAAATAGACATATTATTCTGTTTAACATAACTATCTACAGCCTTTTTTTGATCACTTGTATACTGCTCATTATTCTTGTTTACCCTTATAAAACTAAATAATTTAGACATCTTTAATCCTTTTACAAATAGTATATTTTATAATATATATTAAACACTATGTTTAATTATTACTATAAAATACTTATACAAAATGATAATACATATTCTCTTAAATATAGCTTAATTTCAAGCTGTTTAAAAGTATCTTTAGTATAATTTTTTTTTAAATTTTGATATTAAGTCATTTTTAGGTAATATCTATTTCTTATTAACAAAATAAAAGGTTTTAAAATTGAAATTAGTTATTGCTATTACGGGTGCTAGTGGAGCAAGACTTGGTTTAAAGTTTATTCAATATTTACCACAAAATATTGAAGCATTTATTGTTCTATCAAATAGTGCAAAAAAAGCACTAAAACTTGAAGAAAATATTAAAATAAAAAGTGAACTAAAAAAAAGAGATAATACTCATGTTTTTAAAGAATCTCAAATAGAAGCACCTATTTCATCTGGTTCTTTTAAAACTGATAAAATGATTATTATTCCTTGCTCAATGAACACATTAGCAAAATGCGCACTTGGAATTTCAGATAATCTAATAACAAGAGCATTTACAGTAATGTTGAAAGAAAAAAGAGATATTGTATTAGCACCAAGGGAAATGCCATTATCTTCTATTGCTTTAGAGAATATGTTAAAACTTTCGAAACTTGGAGTTACTATTGCACCTCCTACTATAGCCTATTATTCTAAACAGGATTCATTAGAACAAATGGAAGATTTTTTAATTGGTAAATGGTATGATTTACTTAAAATAGAACATAATTTATATAAAAGATGGAATTAAAAATGTCAGAACAACTTACAACTTATAAAAAAGCTATTTATAGTGGGACTTTTGATCCTATTACAAATGGTCATATGGATATTATTTCAAGAGCGGCAAAAATTTTTGATGAAGTAATAATCGCAGTTGCGCAAAGCGAAAGAAAATCTCCAATGTTCTCTCATGAACAAAGAGTGGATTATGTTAAAGCGTCTACTAAAAATATTAAAAATGTGAAAGTTATTGGATTTGATACACTTTTAGTTGACTTAGCAACTAATCTAAAAATAAATACAATAATAAGGGGACTAAGGGCCGTATCTGATTTTGAGTATGAACTTCAAATGGGATATGCAAACTCATCAATAAATAAAGACATTGAGACACTTTATCTAATGCCAACATTAGAAAATGCATTTGTATCTTCTACTATAGTAAGGGAAATAATTAGATTCAATGGTAAGTTTTGTCATCTTGTTCCGGAAGAAGTATTAGAATGTATGCAGTAATAGAAGGAATTGACACAGCTGGTAAATCAACACAATTAGATATTTTAAAACAAAAATATAAAGAAGCTATATTTACTAAAGAACCTGGTGGAACTAAAATTGGTTTAAAACTAAGAGAAATGGCTTTAAATGGTGAAGCCAAATCAAAAGTAGCGGAAATGTTTTTATTTTTAGCTGATAGAGCTGAGCATATAGAAGAAATAATTAAACCAAATGAAAATGATATGATTATCAGTGATAGAAGTGTAATAAGTGGAATTTCATATGCTTCAAATTTACCACTAGAAATTGTAACAACTTTAAATTTAATTGCAACAAGTAATATACTTCCTTCACATATTATTTTATTAGAATTAACTAGTGATGAATTAATAAAAAGATTAGGTAATAAATCTAATGATTCTATAGAATCAAGGGGAATTGATTATTTAATTGATATACAAAATAGAATGAAAAAAACAATTGAAATGTTAAACTTAAATCATATTTATATTGATGCTAGTTTAAGTATAGAAGATATTGCCCAAAAGATTGAGGAATTTATAAATGAGTAAACAAAAAAATATTCAAAGCTTAAGAGGTATGAATGACATATTAGAAAAAAATAGCGAACTTTTTACATATTTTATTGACAATGCTTCAAGAATCGCTAAAAACTATGGGTTTTCATATTTAGAAACTCCCATATTAGAAGAGACAGCACTATTTAAAAGAAGTGTTGGCGAGAGTTCAGATATTGTGAACAAAGAGATGTATCAATTTATTGATAAAGGTGAAAATGATGTTTGTTTAAGACCAGAAGGTACAGCAGGAGTTGTTAGAAGTTTTATTCAGAATAAATTTGATAGAGCCGGTGGAACTTATAGATGGTTTTATTATGGACCAATGTTTAGATATGAAAGACCTCAAAAAGGAAGACTAAGAGAATTTCACCAGTTTGGAGCTGAAGTATTTGGTGTAAGTTCTGTTTATGAAGATGCTAATATAATTATGATGCTAAAAGATATTTTAGATTTCTTTGAAATTAAATTTAAATTACAACTAAACTCTTTGGGCTGTACAACTTGTATGCCAGTGTATAGAGATAACCTAGTTAAGCATTTAACAAATTTTAGAGAAGATCTATGTGATGACTGTGGTAGACGTATCGAAACAAATCCGATTAGAGTTTTAGACTGTAAAAATGAAAACTGTCAAAATTTGTTATACAATGCACCAAAAATTACAAATAATTTATGTGAAAATTGTGATAAAGACTTTGAAAAATTAAAAGAAATTTTAGACTTTAATAACATAGATTATGAGATAGATTCAAACTTAGTTAGAGGTTTAGATTATTATTCTCAAACTGCATTTGAATTTACTTCTGCTGAAATTGGAGCTCAAAGTGCAATTGCAGGTGGAGGAAGATACGATAGACTAGTTGAGTTTTTAGGTGGAAGACCAACACCTGGAATTGGATTTGCAATTGGTATTGAAAGATTACTTGAACTTGTAAAAATGAATGAATCAAATGAAGATATAATTTATCTGGGTGCATTAAATGAAGAATCACTAAATACTTTAACTAAAGTTGCGACAGATAAAAGAACAGATATAAAAACATTTATTGAATATACACCAAGAAGTTTTGGTAAACACTTTAAATTAGCCCAGAAACAAAGTGCAAATATTGTTGCACTAATTGGGGAAAATGAACTAAGAGATGGAACTATTTATACAAAAAATTTAATAACTGCTGAAGAAAAGACTATTAAACTTGAGGAGTTTTAATATTGTATAACTATGGTATAGATATTTGGGCTGATGAGAATTTTATTATTGAAGAAGGATTACTTAAAATAAACCATGCAGCAAAACCTTCACTTATATCTATGGTTAAAGATATTAGAGAACAAGACTATAAAGGTCCTTTATTGTTTAGATTTCCTCATCTTACTTTAAAGCAGATAGATAAACTATACACTTTATATGACAATGCTATAGAAGAATATGAGTATAAAGGAAAATTTAATGCAGTTTTCCCTTTAAAAGTGAATCAACTACCAAATTTTTTACGTCCTTTAATCAATTCAGGTAAAAAATATGGATATGGATTAGAAGCAGGTAGTAAAGCTGAACTATTCATAGCAATGACTTTTAATAAAATTGGATCACCAATTACTGTAAATGGTTTTAAAGATAAAGAGATGATTCACTTAGCTTTTATTGCACATAAAATGGGTCATAATATTACTATTATTATTGAAGGTTTAAATGAACTTGAAATGATACTTGAATTAGAAAAAAAGACTCAACTACCTACTCCAAATCTAGGTCTTAGAGTCAGACTTTTTAACCAAGGTAGTGGATCTTGGGCAAAATCTGGAGGAATTGATTCTAAATTTGGATTAAGTTCAACAGAGATTATTGAAGCTTTTGAGATGCTAAAAAAGAATAATTTAGTTTATATTCTAACTATGATTCATTTTCATATAGGTTCATCTATGAGCACTATTAAACCACTTAAAAATGCTCTAAAAGAGTCAGGACATATTTATGCAGAACTTAAAAACTTAGGAGCTAATAATTTATCAGCAATTAATATTGGTGGTGGTTTAGCAGTTGAGTATTCACAATTTAAAAGAACAACACAATATGACTTACAAGAATTTGCAAATGATGTTATATTTACTCTTAAAAACATTGCTAAACAAAAAGGTGTAGAAGAACCACATATATTTACTGAATCTGGAAGATTTATTTCTGCTTCATCTACAGTTTTAATTACACCTGTTTTAGAATTATTCTCTGCTGAATATGATGAAAACCAATTAAAACTAAAAGAACTAAACCCTCCTTTGATAGAAGAGTTAAGAGACTTATACGATGATATAAGTTCTAAAACTGCATTAGAATTTATGCACGATAGTATAGACCATTTAGAATCATTACTTAAACTTTTTGACTTGGGATATATTGACTTGAAAGATAGAAGTAATGCAGAGATATTAGCTAATTTAATTATTAAAAAAGCAATATCATTACTTGAAGTAGATGATTATGAAGAGTTAAAAAGAATAGATAATAAAATACAAGAAAAGTATCTTTTAAATTTTTCAATTTTTCAATCATTGCCTGATTATTGGGGAATACAACAAGAATTTCCAGTTATGCCTATTACTCATCTTGATAAAAAACCAACAAGAAGTGCTTCTTTATGGGATATTACTTGTGATAGTGATGGCGAAATGGAATTTAATCCGGAAAAACCTCTATATTTACATGATGTAGATTTAAATAAAGAAGAATATTACCTTGGCTTCTTTAATGTAGGTGCTTATCAAGATATATTAGGAATGAGACATAATTTATTTTCCCATCCTACTGAAATAAATGTTGTATTTGAAAACAAGGAAGTAAAGTTAGAAAAAATATTGGAGTCTCAAAAAATAATTGATATATTAGAAGATATTGATTATGATACTAGTGAGATTAAAACTGTATTAAAAAATAGTCTAGATAACGACACTTATAAAATTTTAAATAAATATTTACATGAAAATAGTTATCTAAAGACAGCATGGAGTTAAAAATGAAAGAAGAACTAACAGTTGAAGAACAAATAGAAAAAATTGAACATGAAAATAATAGAATTGGGCTTTGGAAACAGATAAAAGAGGATTTTTCAGTCCCTAAGAAAAATGATCCTGCCTTAAATTCAAATATTGAACTTATTTTTAACTATCCAGGTGTTTGGGCAATAATAAATCATAGAATTGCACATAAACTTTATAAAAAGAATTTCAAAATATTATCAAGAATAATTATGGGAATGACACAATTCCTTTGTAATATGGATATACATCCAGCTGCTGCAATTGGAAGACGAGTATTTATTGATCATGGAATTGGAGTTGTTATTGGTGAAACAACGATTATAGAAAATGATGTTCTTATTTATCAAGGAGTAACCTTAGGTGGAGTTAGTTTAGATAAAGGTAAAAGACACCCAACTATTAAATCAAACTCAGTTATAGGAAGTGGAGCAAAAATTCTAGGTAATATTACTATTGGTAAAAATGGAAAAGTAGGAGCAAATTCAGTTGTAGTTTGTGATGTTCCTAAAAATTGTACAGCGGTTGGTGTTCCAGCAAAAGTAATTAAAAGAGACTGTAAAAATGAAAAACTAAATCATAGTGATTTACCTGATATTAATAAAGAGATGTTTGAATACTTATTAAAAAGAGTTGCATTACTTGAACATCATTTAAAAAAATGTGATGGGATTGATTTAAGTAAAGAAGATCATGATTTAGAGTGTATTTATCAAAAATTCATCTCTGCAATGAATTCAATAAAAAAATAAAATTTCAATGACGGAACTTATACTGTACGGAATACTAACTGGATTTATTTCTGGTTTTTTTGGTATTGGTGGAGGAATGGTACTAGTTCCAATACTTGTTATAACTGGATTTTTAATGAAAGAAGCAATTGCTATTTCTATTATGCAAATGGTTTTTAGTTCAGTATATGGTTCATTTTTAAACTCAAAAAAAGTAAAAGATGTTTTTAAAGACGGCATTATTATTGGAATGGGAGGCTTCGTAGGTGGTCTTCAAAATAGTTTTGTTCACTCTATAGTTTCAAATGAGTTTTTACAATATTTTTTTATTTTCATAATTATACTATCTATAATAAAGATTTTTATATCTCCTGCCCAACCACAACAGGAGATAAAAAGACATAATAAGTTAACTCTTTTTATAATAGGTTTCTTAATTGGAATTATTGCAATGAGTATTGGAGTTGGAGGTTCAATAATGCTTGTTCCAATTTTAGTTGGTTTTATGCATTACAATATAAAAACAGCAACGAGCCTTAGTCTGTTTTTTGTAATTTTTTCTTCAATTGCAGGTTTTAGTTCTTTAACAATTAATGGTGACATGTTATTTAAAGAGGGTTTTATTGTAGGTTCAGCATCTTTAATAGGTGTTTATTTTGGAATAAAAACTAAAAATATAACCTCTCACAATTCTTATAAAAAATTTATTTTACTTTTAAATATATTAATTTTGATTACAATGATTTATAAAACTATTTAATATTGTTTAATAAAAAAGGTAAAACTCCACCATTTTTGTAATATTCTACTTCATTACTATTATCTAAGCGGCATTTTAACTCTAGTTCTATATCAACATCATTTCTATGAAGAATTCCTTTTATTATCGAATTAGCTTTAATATCATTAACTTTTATAGTAATATTTTCATTTCCTTTTAGTGTTAAACTTTTAATATCTTCATCAAGGAACTCTAAAGGTAAAACTCCAAAATATATTAAATTAGATTTATAATTTTCATCAAATGATTTTGCAATAACTGCCTTAACTCCTAAAAGTTTAGTACCTTTTGAAGCCCAATCTATTGGTGTCCCTTTAGCATATTGTTCTCCAGCAATAATTACTATATCTTTATTTCTTTCTTTTAATCTTTTTGCTTTTTCATAAATTGAGATTATTTCTTCTGTATCGTAATCTATAGTATACCCACCCTCTTTTGAAAGCATATAATTTTTAAGTTTTTGATTATCAAATATTCCTCTAAGCATTACTTCACTGTTAGCACGTCTAGTTTCAAAAGTATTATAATCGTAAGATTTAACGCCTTTATTTTCTAAATATTTAGCTGCTTCAGAATAAAGAGGTATTTGACCAGAAGGAGAAATATGATCTGTCCTTATATCATCACCAAGTATTATTAATATTTCAGCTTTTTTAATATCAATTTTTTCTAAAAAAACATAATCAAATAACTTTGATGATTGAATAAATGTGGAGTTACTATTCCATTTATAAGTATCACTTTTATCAACTATAAGTTTTCTCCAAAATTCATTTCCTTTGAAAATATTTTTATATATGTCTTTATATAAAGTATTATCCAACTTTTTTAGATAATAACCAACTTCTTTATTTGAAGGCCATATATCTTTTAAACATATATCCTTACCTACAATATTTGCTATAGAATCATTAAATAAATCAAATTTTACAGTTCCAATTAAAGAATAAATTATAACAAGAGATGGAGACATTAAATAACTTGATTTAATTAAAGGGTTTATTTTACCTTCTATATTATTCTGACCTGATATAACTGAACAAACATTTAAATTATATTCTTTTAAATCTTGTTCTATATTATTATCTAAACTTATATAATCTTTTAAATAACTATTACATCCATAACCCATAATATTAAAACCAATATATTCTAAATATTTCAAGAGACCCATATTTTCTAAATACTCTTTTACTATAAAAGAATTAGGATAAAAAGATTTTTTAATATTCTTATTTACACTTAATCCAAAATCATATGCTTTTTTAGCTATTAATGCTGCATGAATTAATAAGTATGGATTAGATGTAGATATACAAGAAGTAATTGAAGCAAATACAATGTCTGCATCTTTTAAATATTTACCTTGATTTATAAGAGCTACATTCTTTAAATTGTCTATACTTATATGATCATTGATTCTTTTTGTTAAACATATTTTTGGCTCTAATAAAGATAATTTAAAATTTATTATTTCATCATAATCTAACTCTTCACCATTATAAAATAATTTTTGTTTTTCTAAAAATGTTTTTAATAATTTAGAATAATCATTAGTTTCTCTTGTTTTATTAAAATAGGAAATAGTTTTATTATCTATTGCAAAAAATAAACATTTTGCTTTAAATATTGGAGCCATATTAGCTATTAAAGTTCTGTCTTCGAGACTTAAATACTCTAAACCATCACCATAAAACTCAATAATTTTTCCTTCAAGAGAATGTTCTTTAAAAGAGTTTTTCAAAGAATCAAGTAAATCAGATGAAGTCACACCATCTTTTAATTTACCTTCTATATTCACACCAACAACTTTTGGGAGAGTTAAAGATATTGGGAGACCTAAAAGAATTGATTGAGCATCTATATCATGTACTCCAAAAGTTAAAACACCAAATGAATTTATCATTTTTGTATTAAAATCAGTTCCTACAATAGTTTCAGGATATAATAAAAACTTTCCATCTTTTTCTTCTATATGTAAAATAGTTGATAAATACTCTAAATTTACTTGATGGTAAACACCTGAACCAGGAGGAACAATTCTAAGATTAGTAAAATTATTTTCAGCCCATTTAGCAAACTCGTATCTCTCTCGATTAAATTCACAATCATTATTAATATTAATTTGTAAACTATTATTTGTACTGTTATAAACTTCTAAGGAGTGATCAATTACTAAGTCAGTCAATATTTGAGGATTTATTTTTTTTACATCACCTCCACTTTCTTTAACACTATCACGCATAGATGCTAGATCAACTAAAGCTGGTATTCCTGTAAAATCTTTCATAATAATACGAGAAGGATAAAAAAAAATTTCTGAATTCATTCTATTTATAAAAATATTAACTATTTTATGAAATTCAATAGAATCTTTTGCTTTTCTAAGATTTTCTTCTAAAAGTATTTTTAAAACAATTGGTAGTTTAGTTAATTTTTTACTAGAATTTATCACTTTACTTATATCATAATAATAAAATGTTTCATTTTCTATTTCAAAACTATTTAGAATATCCAAAATAATAAACCTTTTAACTATATATTAATTATATAATTAAAAAAATAACGAATAATTAATAAAAAACAAATAAATTTATTTATTTAAAATAACACCTTCTGTCATAGTTTTAAAACATGTTTCATATAAACCATCAATATTATCTTTTATATGTATATGACCATCAATAAATAAAGAAGCTAAACCATGTACATTAGCGTGCATTATTTGAGCTTGAAATATAGGATCATCTATTTTTAATAAATTTTTTTCTTCACCTTCAACTAAAAGTGCAACTAAAGCATGGAACCCTATAGCTTGTTCTTCATCCTCTATATCACAATTCTCTTCTCTTATAATTTGAAACTTCTCACCAAATAACATTCTATAAAGATTTGGATGTTCTTTAGCAAATTCTATATACTTTTTGCCCATTATATAAAGTCTTTTTAGTACATCTTGATCTTCTTGTTTAAATACTGGAGCTATTACTTCGTCAAACATTTCAAAACCATATACTAAAACATCTTGAATAAGTTCATTCTTTGAAGAAAAATGTCTATAAATTGCAGATCTTGATGTTCCTAATCTTTTAGATAATGCACTTAATGTCAAGGAATCAATACCATCTTTTTGAATTATATCTACTGCTTGTTTTAGTAACTCTTCTTTTAAGTTGCCATGATGATAGTTTGTTGTTTTTTTAAAGCATTTATCTTTTAAATATTCTGTTACACATTTTCCCATAATGTAATTATACCATAAATATATTTAAAAATGTAAACATTGATCACATTTATGTTGACATTGATTACATTATATGATAAGATTCCAAATATTAAATGTAAACACTGTTTACATAAAAAGGTAAATTATGATTAAAGTTATATTATCAACATTAGTTACAACTGCAAGTTTATTTGCACTGTCACATTTTGAAGTTGCACAAAAAAGTGATAAAACCATGAGTGGTTTCGAAGATTCAAAATCTAAAATGACAATGAAACTAATAAATTCTAAAGGTCAAACAAGAATTAGACAAATGAAATCAAAATCTTTAGAACTTGAAGGTGGAGACAAGTCATTAATGGAGTTTTTAAGTCCAGCAGACGTAAAAGGAACAAAGTTTTTAAACTATGAACACGCAAAAAAAGATGATGACCAATGGCTCTATCTTCCTGCACTAAAAAGGGTTAAAAGAATATCTTCTAAAAACAAATCTGGAGCCTTTATGGGAAGTGAATTCTCATATGAAGATATTAGTTCTTTTAATATTGAAAAATATGATTATAAAACAGAGCAAGCTAAAGAAATAAAACTAAATGGAAAAAATGTATATGTAGTAGAAAGATATCCAAATTATAAATATTCAGGATATACAAAACAAGTATCATATATTGATACAAATACATTTTTAACTATGCAAGTTGATTATTATGACAGAAAAAAAGCACTTCTCAAAAGTGCATATTTCTCACAATATAAGCTAATAAATGGTGTTTATAGAAATGGTCAGATTCATATGAAAAACTTTTCAAATTCTAAACAGAGTATTTTAGTATGGGAAGAAGAGAGTATAAAAAATAGTCTAACAAATAAAGACTTCCATAGAAGAGTACTTAAAAAATGATACTAAGTTATAAAAAACTATTGGGATTAATATTCTTAAGTACTTTTTCTTATGCGCAAGTCCAAACTGAGGGTTTTATTGCACTTGATAGCCAAAATTATTCAAGTAAAAAAGATAAACACTCTAATAATATAACACTTGAGCAAAAATTAAAACTAAGTTATGAAAAAGATGATTTTTCTTCTGTTTTAGAACTATACATGCAAGAAGATAGTACAGATTTTTCAAATAAACATGATAATAAAAGATCTTTTATAAGATTAAATGAGTTTTATACACAATATGAAACAAATAACTATAAAGTTCTTATAGGAAAAAACATAAAATTTTGGGGTGCCTTAGAAGTAAAAAATATAGTTGATACTTTTAATATACAAGATGGAAGAACTGATCCTTTTAAAATAGATAAAATTGGAGCATACAATATTTCATACTCTCATTACTTTGAAGATAGTGAGTTTTCAATTATTACAAAAATATATGAACAAAAAAACAAAATTGCATCATCGAATTATATATATAGTATTTTAAATGAAAATGAATCATTTAATAATAAACTTAAAAGCAAAAAATCACTTTATCGTCCATCAATTTATTTAACTTATAATGGTTCAACTTATGGTGATCAATACTCTTTGGATTATGCTTTGATATATGAGAATGGTTATGATTCACAAAGATACCTTAGCAGACTAGCAAATGAATATATTCAACATGCATATTTAGTAAATAAATTTATGACATTTAATACCTTAGTATATAATTCAACTTTATACAAGCTTGAAGCTTTATACACAAACATTATAGAAGATAAAAATATTTCAGATTATATCCATTTAGCAATAGGGGTTGAACACACTTTAGAATCATTAGAAAATGGCAATGAAATAGGACTACTTGCAGAGTATTATTATTATGATACTTTAGAAGACAATAAACTAAATGATATATCTTTAGGTGAGAATTTTCAAAATGACCTATTTCTTGGTTTAAGATATAGCTTTAATGATATTGAAGATTCTAATGCAGTTGGAGGTGTCATCTTAGATACTAAATACAATGAACAAAGTTATTATTTGAATTATGAAACAAGAATTTTAGACATACTAAAACTAAAACTTGACTATAGGTATAACGAACCTTCATCAACTCATAATACAGTTTATTCAAGACAAGGTAGACATCAAAGATTTGCCTTTAATATTTCATACCACTTTTAAAAAGGAAGATTATGCATAATTTTGTAGAAAAAATTATAAAGTTTAAATGGTTTATTGCAATTTTAATACCAGTGATTGCAATTACTATGTCACTACAATTAAAGCACTTAGCATTTGAAGGAAGTTATAGAATATGGTTCGATAAAGATTCTCAAATATTAAAAAATTATGACAACTTTAGAGATATTTTTGGAAATGACCAAGCAATAACTATTACATTCAAAAATGAAGATACTGTTTTCAATAAAGACTCTTTAGGTGTTGTTAAAAGAATTACAGAAAAGTTTTGGCAAACTGAATATATAACAAGAGTTGATTCAATTACAAACTATCAATATGTTTATTCGGACCCTGAATATCCAGATGAAATAATTGTAGAAGATTTTATAGAAGATATTGACTCTTTAGATAAAAAAACTTTAGAAGAAAAACAGAAAATCATATTAAAAGAAGATGCAATTGTAAAAAGACTTATAAGTGAAGATGCAAAAACAACTACTATAGTTGCTAGACTTTCACCACAAGCAGGGGAATCTCCAGAGGTAAGTTTAAAACTAAAAAAACTAACTGAAGAGATTGTTAAACCTGAAATCCAAAAATATGGCTATAAGTTTTACTTAAATGGTGGACCAATAGTAAACTCTGCATTTATTGAAATAGCACAAGCTGATGGCGCTTTGTTTACTCCTTTAACAATTTTGATAACTATGATACTATTATTGTTTATATTCAAAAAGTTTTCTTCTATGATAGCTAGTATTACTATTGTTATTTGTACTATTTTAATAGTATTAGCTATCCAAATAATGTTAGGATACAAACTTAACAATTTTACAGTTAATATGCCGGTTTTTATAACTGCTATTGGAATTGCTGATGCTATGCATATTCTTTGGATATATAAAGTTGCAAGAAAAAAAGGTATGGATAATGAAAAAGCAATCCACTACTCTGTAAGAAAAAACTTTTTACCTATATTATTTACATCATTAACAACAGCTGTAGGATTTGCCTCATTATCAATTTCAAATGTAATACCTATTAAAACATTAGGAATAGCAACTGCTAATGCTGCCTTATTAGCATTTATACTAACTATTATATTTATTCCAGCAATCTTAGCAATAGTTAATCCAAAGATTAAAGCAGAAGATGATACTAAGAATAAAAGTACAAAGTTTGCGAAATGGTATGGAGCTTTTATAGTAAAATTTGATAAAAAAATTTTTATATCAACTTTACTTTTATTTATAGCAATTGCCTATGGGATTACAAAAGTTCAAGTTGATTCAAATACTGTTAGATATTTTAAAGAAGATGTACCATGGAGACAAACAGTTAATTTTATACAAGATAATATCTCAGGACCTATGACATATGAAATAATTGTAGATTCTAAGAAAAAAGATGGAGTAAAAGATCCAAAATTCTTAAGAGATGTAGAGAAATTCTATAAAGAGTTTTATAAAGCATTTCCAAATGAAGTAAGACATATAGGATCACTTTTAGATGTAATTAAGAAGTTTAATGAAGTAATGAATAACAGTAAAACGGTACCTAATAGTCAAAATCTAGTTGCTCAATATCTATTATTATATACTCTATCTTTGCCACAAGGCATGGAAATAAATGACCAAATGGATATTGAAGAAAGACAATTTAGAATAACTGCATCTACAAATGTCACTGATACGTCAAAAGATTTGGAAATGTTAAGTTGGGTTGAAAATTGGTGGAAAACAAATACACAATTTAGTGCTAGAGTTGATGGACAAACTGCAATGTTTGCACATATGCAACATGATGTGTCGGATACTTTAATAAAATCTATAACAATAGCAATCATAGCTGTTTCATTTATGATGTTGTTAATCTTTAGAAATGTAAGATTATTACCACTATTTGTTCTGCCAAATATTATACCTATCGCTTTAGTAGTTGGTATTATGGGTTGGCTAGACATTGATATTGATATAGGAGTTGCAATAGCAGGAGCTATTATTATTGGAGTTGCAGTTGATGATACAATTCATTTTCTAGTAAAATATTTTGAAGCTAGAAACAAAGGTGCAAATATACAAGACTCATTAACATATGTTATGCAATATGCAGGAAATGCAATTATCTTTACAACTATAATTTTAAGTATTGCGTTTAGCATATTTGTATTTAGTGATTTTTTACCAAACTATATGTTTGGAGTTGTAACTGCCTCGGCACTAATTATTGCTGTAATTGCAGACTTACTTATGTTACCTGCAATTTTAAGTATGATTGATACATATAAAACTAAAAGAAGAAGAGTAAAATAACTCTTCTTCTTTATACATAAATATATCAAACTTTTAAACTTATAATTAATTGTTAAAATAGATACATCTTTAATAGTATATTATGATATAATATTTGCTTCATTTTTTTACGGGAACAACAATGACAGATACAATTAAAATATTTAATGCTAAAGAAAATAACTTAAAAAATATTAACTTAGAAATACCAAAAAATAAACTTATTGTTTTTACAGGACTTAGTGGTTCTGGTAAATCTACACTTGCTTTTGATACCTTATATGCAGAAGGTCAAAGAAGATACATCGAGTCACTTTCTGCTTACGCTAGACAGTTTCTAGATAAAGTAGGGAAACCTGATGTAGAAAGAATAGAAGGTCTAACACCAGCTATTGCAATTGATCAAAAAACTACATCTAAAAACCCAAGATCAACTGTAGGAACTATTACTGAAGTTTATGATTATTTTAGACTATTATATGCCAGAATTGGTAAACAACATTGTCACAAATGCTCTAAACCAATTTCTCAAATGAGTGCTTCTGATGTAATTGATCAAGTTCTACAACTACCACAAAATGCTAAAGTAGTAATTTTAGCTCCACTAATTAATCGAAAAAAAGGAACCTTTGCTGATTTACTTGAAAGTTTAAGAGCTAAAGGTTATGTTAGAGCTATGATTGATGGGGTTATGGTTAGACTTGATGAAGATTTTGAATTAGCTAAGACAAAAATGCATACAATCAAAGTAGTAATTGATAGAGTTGTTATCAAAGATGAGAATAAAGAAAGAATTGCACAAGATGTAGAAAAAGGATTAAAAGAAAGTTTTGGTGAACTTGAAATAGATATTTTAAATCATGATGAACTTGGATGTGATAAACATGTTCACTACTCAGAACATATGGCTTGTTTTGATTGTAAAATTTCATTTGAACCATTAGAACCTTTATCTTTTTCATTTAACTCACCAAAAGGTGCTTGTTCTTCTTGTGATGGTCTAGGAATTAGATATGCTCTTGATATGAAAAAAGTTATAAACGAAGAGCTTTCAATTGAAGAAGGAGCTATTAAAGTAATTTACGGTTTTAATAAAGGCTACTATTTTAAAATGCTTATAGCTTATTGTGAAGCCGCAAATATTGATATTAATATTGCTTTTAAAGATTTAGAAGATCATGAACAAAAATCAATATTACATGGTGGTGTAGAAGATGCTAAATTTATGTGGAAAAGACATAAATTAACCAGAAAATGGGAAGGTATTGTAAAAATTGCTTACGATATGATAAAAGATGAAAAAGAGATGTCAGAATTTATGACTGAAAAATCATGTTCTGACTGTAATGGAAACCGTTTAAAACCATCTTCTCAAAGTGTTTTCGTAGCGCAAAAAACTATATCAGAAATAATTAATAAACCTATTGAAGATGCACATAATTTTTTTCAAGATGAAAAAAACTTTGAATACTTAAGCGAACAAAATAGTATGATTGCAGCTCCTATTTTAAAAGAGATTAAAGAGAGAATTTTCTTCTTATATGATGTAGGCTTAGGATACATAACTCTAGGTCGTGATGCAAGAACTATTTCAGGTGGTGAAGCTCAAAGAATTAGAGTAGCTTCTCAAATTGGTTCAGGATTAACAGGAGTTATGTATGTACTTGATGAACCATCTATTGGTCTACATGAAAGAGATACAAATAAACTTATAAAAACCCTAAGAGCATTACAAGAAAAAGGAAATACAGTAATTGTAGTTGAGCACGATAAAGAGACAATTGAAGCTGCAGATTATATAGTTGATATTGGACCAAATGCAGGAAAATTTGGTGGAGAAATTGTATTTGATGGAACACTTGAAGAGATGCATAAAGCAAAAACTCTAACTGCACAATACTTAAATGGTGACAAAAAAATTGATTATGTTCATAACAGACCTCAAGAAGAATTTATAGAAATAAAAAATGTAAATATAAATAATATAATAAACCTAGATGTTAAAATTCCTCTTAAAAATTTATGTGCTATTACAGGTGTTTCTGGAAGTGGTAAATCTTCACTTATCTTACAGACTTTACTTCCTGTAGCAAAAGAGCTATTAAATCATGCGAGAAAAGTAAAAAAAGTAGATGGTGTGGCTATTGAGGGATTAGAGAAACTTGATAAAGTAATTTATCTAGATCAAAGCCCAATAGGAAGAACACCTAGATCAAATCCTGCTACATATACAGGCCTTATGGATGAATTAAGACTTTTGTTTTCTAAAACTAAAGAAGCTAGTATTAGAGGATATAAAATTGGCCGATTTTCATTTAATGTTAAGGGTGGAAGATGTGAAAAATGTCAAGGGGAAGGTGAAATAAAAATCGAAATGCACTTCTTACCAGATATTATGGTTAAATGTGATGATTGTAAGGGACAACGATATAATGCTCAAACATTAGAAATTTTATATAAAGGAAAAAGTATTTCAAATGTATTAAACATGAGTGTTGATGAAGCATTAGAATTCTTTAAAAAAGTACCTAAAATAAAAGCAAAACTCCAAACACTAAGTGATGTAGGTCTTGGATATATTACTTTAGGACAAAATGCAGTAACTCTTTCTGGAGGAGAAGCACAAAGAATAAAACTTAGTAAAGAACTTAGTAAAAAAGATACTGGAAATACATTATACATATTAGATGAACCTACAACTGGACTACATTTTGCTGATGTTGATAGATTAACAAAAGTTTTACACCACTTAGTTGAAGTTGGAAATTCAGTATTAGTTATTGAACATAATCTAGATATTGTAAAAAACTCTGATTGGGTAATTGATATGGGTCCTGAAGGCGGTAGTAAAGGTGGTATGATAATTGACCAAGGTAAACCTGAAGATTTAGCAAAGAACCATAAAAAGACGGGTTCTTATACTGGTTATTATCTGGAAAAAGAATTATAATTTAATTTTTCTCTATAGTTTTGTAATTTATATAAAATTATTAATTTATACTATAAGGTTCAAACTGAATAAGAAATATTTTTTTATATTTATTATATTGTTTTTTAATATAGTAAATTTAAATGCACATAAAGAATTAAGTCCAGATTTATATGTACAACTTACTAAAGAAGAAGTTGATTTTATAAAAAATACTAAGATAAATGTAGCTACAACTGTTACTTGGTCTCCAATGAATATGTATAATAATGAAACTAAAGAGTTAGAAGGTATTACAATAGATTTTTGGAACTTAATTAAATCTAAATTAAGTTTTAATTCTAAGATAACTATTGCAGAAAATTGGAATACAGTTTTAAACAGAATTAAAAACAAAGAAGCTGATATTACTTTAGGAACATCTTATGATAAAGAAAAACTTTCATATGCAAGTTTTTCAATACCATATATATCATTTCCTATAGCCTTTGCTACACTTTACGATAAAAGATTTATACCAAATTCTTCATTTTTAGAAAATCTTAAAGTTGGAGTTGGAGAAAATTATAGTTCACATATAATATTGAAAAAAAAATATCCTAAAATTAATTTTATAACTGTAAAAAACACTAAAGAAGCTTTAAAACTTCTAAGTGCAGGAGAAGTAGATGTTGTTGTTGATATACTACCAGTTATTGCACATCTTATTTCTATAAATGGATATTATAACTTAAAAATTGCTGGAACAAGTGAAGAAAATATTGATTTATCATTTATGGTAAGAAAAGATTATCCTGAATTAATACAAATAATTAATAAGCAAATATCTTTATTAAATGATGAAGAAAAGAATAAAATAATTAATGAATTATTGACAGTAAAATTTGATAAAAAGTATATAGATAAAAATATAATTATAAACATAAGTATAATTTTAATAGCCTTATCTATTTTATATTATTTTAGGCGAAAAAGTAAAATTATTCACAATAAAGAATTAGAATACTTATCAATTACTGATTCACTTACTGGATTAAATAATAGAAGAAAGCTAGATCTAGTTTTAAATGAAGAGATAAAGAATAAAAAATTTTCTATTATAATTTTGGATATAGATAAATTTAAACTAATAAACGATGAATTTGGTCACCTTGAAGGAGATGATGTTCTTAAAAAAATATCTAATATACTAAAAAATAATGTAAATAAAAATGACGTTATTGGAAGATGGGGAGGAGAAGAGTTTTTAATAATATGCAAAAATACTACAAGTATCCAAGTAGAAGTATTAGCATTAAGATTAAAGAATTTAATAGAAAACAACGATTTTAAAATTAAAAAAATAACAGCTTCATTTGGTATCTCTGAAGCAAAAAGAGATCTTAACTTAAAAGATATATTAGCAAATGCGGATAAAGCTTTATATAAAGCTAAACAAAATGGAAGAAATCAAATAGTCAACTATAACTAGTTAGTATTTGCAATCTCAGCTTTAGCTTTTGCTATAAAATAAGCTTTTAATTTCATCATTTCATCTGTAGGAAACTGATTTTCAACATCACCTCTTACAACCCTTACAAAAAAATCTTTTGATGAAGAGTTATATCCAAAATTAAGATTAGTCAATAATACTTCTTTATATTGTTCTACTTCTTGTAAAGTTACTTCTTTAGATTTAGAAACTTCTTTAGATTTTAGTAATTTTTCTCTTGATAATTCTTGCGCTTCATCACCCTCTTTAATCTCCGAAATTTCATTTGAAGGTTGTATTTTATCTACTAATATTTTATTATTATCAGCATATTGATTAATTTGTGGTATTAATCCATACTCCATATCTTCCTCCTAACTACTTTCATACTATAATTATACAAAATTTTAATGTTTTTTGTCAAAAGAAAATATAATTAAAGTAATTTTTTGATAATATAAGCCAATATATACTTAATAAAATAAGGAGTCTTTATTGGACGATAATTCCCGTAGGTGCAATTTAAATACAAGAGGTTTTAAATGGAACTTCTAATAATACTATTTGTTGCAGTAATTGGTATTTCATTTCTTTGTTCTATCTTAGAATCAATTATTCTATCTACAAGTTTCACATACATTTCTGTTCTAGAAAATAAAAACCCAAGTGCAGGAAAACTTTTAAAAAAACTAAAAAATGATATTGACAGTTCTATATCTTCAATTTTAATTTTAAATACTGTGGCTAATACTTTAGGAGCAACAGCAATTGGAGTTCAAGCACAAAATGTTTTCTCAGGTGATAAAACATTTGTTATGCTTGTATCAATATTATTAACATTTGGAATTTTATTTTTTGCTGAAATAATTCCTAAAACAATTGGCGCAGTATATTGGAAGCAATTAGCTCCAATTGCAGCTAGATTTATTAGATTTTTTGTAATTATTACTTATCCTATAATTTTAATTACACAATTTGTTACTAAAAAAATCAAAGGTAAAGTTAGTGGAGATTCATTATCAAGAGAAGAGCTTATTCATTCAACACTTTTAAGTGAAGAAGAAGGAGTAATTGGAGATTTAGAATCAGATATTATTGAAAATACTCTAACATTAAATGATATAAAAATAAAAGATATTTTAACTCCAAGATCTGTTATGTATGCTGTTGAAAAAAATACACCTATTAAAGATATTCTTGATCATGAAAGAACTTACAAACTCTCTAGAGTTCCTGTATATGATGAAACAATTGATAATATTATAGGTATTGTTCTAACAAAAAAAGTATTTAAACAAGCAGTAAAAAATAAAAATGCTACTATTGAATCTATAATGAATCCTGTATTTTCTTTAAATGAAAATATACCTGTAGGTAAAGCACTTAATAAGTTTATTCAGAAAAAAGAACATCTTTTTATAGTTTTAGATAATTATGATCAAACAGAAGGTTTAGTAACCTTAGAAGATTGTATTGAAACACTTTTAGGTTTAGAAATTATGGATGAATCAGATACAACTGCTGATATGAGAAGTCTTGCATTAAATAAAATGAAAGCAAAAAGAAAAGAAAAAGGTAATAAAGAAGCATAAGCTTCTTTAAGCCTTATTATTCTTCTACTTTAATAATAGCTACTAAGTTAAGGCGCTAACCTCTGTATTTTCCAAGAATTATTTTCTTGTAAGGTATATACAAATCTATCATGTAAACGATTTTCTCCAGCTTGCCAAAATTCAATTTTTTTTGGCTTAATGATATATCCACCCCAAAAAGACGGAAAAGGTATTTCTCCTTTTACAAATTTATTTTTTATTTCGTTAAATTTTGCTTCTAAAATAGATCTTGAACTAATTACTTGACTTTGATGTGATACCCATGCCCCTATTTGACTACCTTTAGGACGAGATAAAAAATATTTCAATGAGGAATTAGAACTTATTTTTTCAATATCACCCTCAATTTTAACTTGTCTATCTAAATCTAACCAAGGGAAAAGTGCCCCTACTTTTGGATTTTCTTCAATATCACTTGCTTTTTTACTTTTATAATTTGAAAAGAATATAAAACCAGTTTCATCAAATATTTTTAATAAAACAGTTCTTACACTTGGCATCATATCTAAACCTGTAGTAGCTAAAACCATAGCATTTGGTTCTCTAATACCTGCATCAATAGCTTGATTAAACCAAAGTTCGAATTGCTTATATGGATTTGATTCTAAATCTTCTTCATTTAAACCTTCCTCAATATATTGCTTACGCATTTGTGTTATATCAATCAAAATATTTTCCTATTATTTATTTAAATTGTATTCTAACATTTTTTTGAATATAATCTCATCAAAAAAGAAGTCATCGTGCAAAGATATACATGTTATAAATGTTATAGACCTGAATCTAGTTGTATGTGCAAACATATAACAACTGTTAATACAAAAACTAAATTTATAATCTTAATGCATCCAAAAGAGTTTAGAAAAACTAAAAATGGTACAGGACACTTTACACATCAATCCTTATCAAATTCAGAAATTTATATTGGAATCGATTTCACTAATAATGAAAAAATAAATTCAATTATAGACAATACAAAAAATAAATGTTATATCCTTTATCCAGGTCAAGATAGTATTAAGTTAAATGAAGAACCATTAAAAACGCAAAAAAATATTGTTTTATTTATACTTGATTCAACATGGGCTTGTTCTAAAAAAATGCTAAGAGTAAATAAGAGACTAAGAGAACTTCAGAAAATAAGTTTTGTTAGTACTAAACAATCAGAATTTAAAATTAAAACTCAACCTAATTCTTATTGTTTATCAACAATAGAATCAACTAAACATGTACTTGAATTACTAAATACTTATAAATTAGAAAATATAGAAAAAGAAGAACTAGACTTATTTACAAAGCCTTTTGAAAAAATGGTTGATTTTCAAATTAACTGTGCCCAAAAAATAAAAAATTCTAGATTTAAATAATAGTACTACATTTACTTTTTAGTATAAAATATATATAAAAATACTTGCATATTCTTATTAAATTATTTCAAATATCATAAAAATAACACATTAAATATACATTTTTTTAATACTATTAGTATTATTTAACTATAATTCAAAAATATAAAAAACTTATAGGTTAAAACATGAATAAATATAATATCTTTTTTAGTATTTTTTTAATTGCTGTAAAGTTAAATGCAAACATAACAACAAAAATACAAAATGTAGAAGAACAAAGTGTATTTGAAAATATTTCAAAAGAAACAATCGTTAATCAAAAAAAAATATTTTTAAAAGACAGTAAAACTATTATCAAAAAATTACTAAAAAGTAAAAAAATCCCTTCAAAGATAAGTAGGAATCTTACAAAAAAATATTACAGGAATTATAAATACAAAACATTTTGGGTAAGTTTCAATGGTATAAAAAAAATATCATATGACTTAATTAGAATAATAAATGAAGATGAAGTTTTAAAACCGTATCAAAAGAAATTATTTCAATTAGATGAAATTAATAAATTATTGAATAAAAATAAAGAAAACACACTAAAAGATCAAATAAAACTTGATATTATGCTTACAAGTAGTTATCATCAATATATGAAATATTTATCAAAAGGTTTAATTAATTGGAAACTATTCCAAGAAGAGTTAAAGAAAAGAAATGAAGAAACAGAAATAATTGCAAACTGGAAGAAATATGACGTAAAAAAGAATATAAGAAGACTTTTATATAAATCTGTAAAAGAAAATAATATTAATATTGCGATTGATAAAGTAAACTATACCTTTCCAAAAGCTAAAGAGTTAGCAAACTTAATAAAAGATTACGAAAAAACTTTAGAAAATGGTGGATATATTAAAATTTCTAAGATAAAGAAATCATTAAAAAAAGGTAACTATTATCCAGAAATAAAATTATTAAGAAGAAGACTTTTCCAAAGTAATGACCTTCAAAATTTAAATTGTATTGAACAAAATAATCAAAATATAAAGGAACCAAAATTAGATTGCTTAGAATTATATGATGAAAATGTTTTTAAGGCAGTAAAATCTTTTCAAAAAAGTCATGGTCTAATTCAAGATGGAATAGTAGGTAACAATACAATTTCTAAATTAAATATTCCTATTAAAAATAAAATCAAAATCATGAGAATAAATCTTGAAAGAATGAGATGGATGCCTAGAACCTTAGGTAAAAAATATCTAATAGTAAATATTCCAGATTATAAATTAAAAATGTATAAAGAAAATCAAATAAAACTTGATATGCCAGTAGTTGTTGGAGAATATAAAACCCCTACTCCAGTATTTAGTCATAAAATATCTGCTATTGTATTAAATCCTTATTGGAGAATTCCTCAGAGTATAGTAAAAAAAGAGATTGTTCCAAAACTTGTAAAAAACCCAAATTATCTAAATAGTAAAAATATAAAAGTTTTTGAAAATTGGAATCATGAGTCAATTGAATATAACACTAGTAGTTTTGATTGGAGTATGTTTTTAGATAATGACTTATTAGGAACCTCAAAAAAAGCCCCTATGAGATTTATACAAGTACCAAGCAATCAAAATCCACTTGGTAAAATGAAGTTTATGTTTCCTAATAGATATTCAGTATATTTACATGACACTCCATTTAAAAGCCTTTTTAATAAAAATAAAAGAGCATTCTCTCACGGTTGTATAAGATTATCAAGACCACATGATTTATTAAAAACTATTGCACAAGAAGATGAAAAAGTTGACTATGAGGAAGCTAAAGAAATTTTAAAAGATATAGAAAAAACTGATTTTGATTTAACTAAAAAAATACCTGTTCATATAGTTTATTTAACATCTTGGGTAGATGAAAATGGAAAAGTACAGTTTAGAGATGATATTTATAAATATGACAAAATACAAGGAAATATTTTATATAATTAACTTATTATAACTATTCTTTAAAAGAAAAGTTTTTCAACTTATCTTTTAAAGTTTTAATTTCTTTATTTGTTAAATAATATTTATCTTCAACTAAATACTTCATAAATCTAACTTCAGCATTAGTAAAACCATCTACTTCTTTGTCTTTAATAGATATCTCATTATTATTAATTCTAATTCTTCTTAATTTTCCATTTTTATTTTTAACATAAAAAACTAAATCAAAATCTTTAGTATTTATTTTTTCAATAGCAACAAATATATTTAAAATATTATCATTATAAGAAGGAACTATTGATAGAAATTTTTCAATTTCTAAAAATCCTACATATAACTTTGTATATATATCAAAAAATAAAGATAATTTCTTGGATTTAAAAAAATCAAGGTTAACAGAAGCAATATTTTTTTCTCTTGATTTTTTAAGTATCCACTCTAAAGTTTGAAAGTAAATAAATTTATTCGTATAAATACTATGTGCTTCAACAAACTTGTTATCCTCATATATAGATTTAAAACCTTTTTTCTTTTTTGTGAATACTAGTTTTTTTAAAAGATCATTATCGCTTAAGTCTTTAGTAATCCATATAGTACAATAAGAAGGAAATCTTTTAAGACCTACTGTTCCTTGCGTTAATACGATTAAAGCTCTTATATGAAGTTTTGGAAATAGAATCTTTAATAAGGCATGTTTCTTATCTAATCTCTTATTTAAACTAACCGTTTTCTTTGAAGTACTCATTTCTACAAAATATAAAGCATCCTTAGTAAAGAATAAAGCATCAAACTCACTAATATCTTTATAATTAGACTTATATGTAATTTGTAAACTTCTATCTATCATAAGTCCTGTTTTATAATACTTATCAACTTTATTTTGGTGCGGTCCTTTTAATATAAAACTTGTTATTATATCTTTATTCTTAGCGTAATCAAGTAATAACTCGTATATTATATTTTCATATACTTCACCTCTAAAGCTATTATATGTTGCTATATTTTCTAATGATATATCGTTACTTTCCAATTTTAGAAATGGTTTTACATTCCTAGTATCATACTTATAATAAAAAAGGTTTTCTTCTATTCTTGAGATATCTAAATTTTTAATATCTTTTGTAATTTTTAATTGCTGCAAATTTGTTAAAAAAGTATATTACTTTCTTCTCTCCATACTATATAATTTAGCGGATTATATCAAAAGTATATAATTTTGTAAAGAATTATTTAAATAAATAACCTTATAATATAAAAAAATTTAGGAAAAAGATTATATGAAACAACTATCTATAACTATAGCTATAATTTTTATTTTTAATGCTTGTTCAACAAAATATGAGAATATAAATTTAAAACAAGAACAAAAGAACATAATAAAACTTACTAATAAGATTTTAAGGCTATCAAACCATATAGATAAAGAAGAAGCAAAAAGATTTTCTTATGAAACCATTAATTACTCAAAAACTCTTGCAAAAAATTATAAAGTTACAACACCTGCACTTATTCATAATACTTTGATTAATTTAAATATAAAACAAAAAGGTTATTGTTATCATTACGCAAATGATTTAATTAATTACTTAAAAGATAAAAAGTTTAAAAGTTTTTATTTTAAAAAAGTAGTTTCAAAAAGAGGTGAATATTTTGAACATACTGCTTTAATTCTAACTAGAGATGATATTAGTTTTCATAACAGTTTAGTTTTTGATGCTTGGAGAAATACAGGAGATCTTTTTTGGAGTAAAATTAAAGATGACAAAAAATATAAATGGGAGATAAGATAAATGAAAAAAAATATATTAATAACTGGTTGTAGTTCTGGACTTGGATTAGCACTAACTAATTTTTACTTAGATAATAATTACAATGTATATGGAATAAGTAGAAAAAAGCCTTGCATAAAAAACAAGAATTTCTTTTTTCAAAAGTTTGACTTATCTAATCTAATGGAAATTAAAAAAGATTTAAACCATTTTATAACTAATCTTAAATCAATTGAAATTGTATATTTGAATGCTGGTATGCTAGGAGAAATTAAAGAACTAGAAAAATTAGATATAGAAGAGATTAAAAAAGTTTTAGATTTAAATCTATTTGCTAATAAAGAATTACTTGATATATTAGCAAAAATAAAAGTTAAAAATATAATAGCTATATCTTCAGGAGCATCCAAGAATGGTTCAAAAGGATGGGGGTCATACTCTTTATCAAAATCATCACTAAATATGCTTATCAATCTTTACTCAAATGAAATGTCTGACACTAAACTTCTTGCAGTTGCACCAGGAGTTATTGAAACACCTATGACAGATCATATTAGATTTGAAGTTGATGACGAAATATTCACCTCTGCCAAAGTTTTAAAAAATTCAGATATTCAAAAACCAGATTTAGCAGCAAAAAGACTTCATAATGTTATTGAAAAAATAGATGATTTTGAAAGTGGTTCATTTATTGATGTAAGAAACATTTAGATATAAGCTAATCATATCATTTAATGATATGATTAGTTCAATTTTATAATTAAAAGTTCATTACCTAATTTTTGAAACTCATATTTTGTTTTAACAATCTGAGTATTAAATCCTTTATCTTTTAATATATCTAATATATAGTCTAAATGTTCTGATTTATTATTTTTTAAATCAATAAGAGGGAATATCCTAACTTCATTTTTTGACACTCTGCACATTTCTAAAATTGAATCGATATGAAATTGTAAATTTATATGTTCACTATATAAAAATAAAAAGTGTGAACATAATACTAAATCAAAACTATTATCAGGAAATGATAAAATAGGTAATTCATTGTGAATATATCTATTTTCTTTTTTACCATTATCAAAATCTTTAATAAAATTACTCATAGCCTTTAATCTAATATCAATTAATTCATCAACACATTTTATATTCTTCCAAACAAAATTATTTTCATTTTCTTTTATTTGTTCACTAACAATTAATGAAGTTTCATCTATTCTTTTTTGTATCTCATCTTTAGTAAACTGATATATTGGATCTATTGATATTACATTGGAATTTATTTTAGAAACTTCATAATTAAAACTAGAAGGACCATCACCACATCCTAATATTTTCAATTTTAAATCTTCACTTGAAAGTTCAAACATATCTTTATATTCTTGTAAATTACGACCCCAAGGTACAACATTTTCTAATTTCATTAGTTTCCTATTATAATTTAATATATTATACTCTTTTAAATATTAAATTTTTCAATGTCTTTTCTTCATTATCTGTAGGAAATGTATCTAAATTATCTAATCTTTTTTCAAAAATAAAATCAGGTGCATTTTCTTTAAAAATATTCTTTATAAAGCCTGTATCTAACTCTGGAGCATTTAAACAAGATAAAACTATACAATCATTAGAAGCTAAAGTATCAAGTCTTTTTATAATTTTAGAATAATCATTTGTTGCAGCAAAACTTCCTTTTTGAAAAGATGGTGGATCTATTATTATAATATCATATGGGGCATATTTTTTTATACGATTCCAAGACTTTAAAATATTATAAGGTAAAAAGTTTACTTTTTTTGTATCTAAATTATTTATTCTATGATTTTCTCTTCCTATACTTAAGGCTCCTTTTGACATATCGACATTTACAATTTGATCTGCTCCTCCTTGTATTGCACATACAGAGAAAGCACAAGTGTAAGAAAAGAGATTTAGAATATTTTTATTTTTAGAGATATCTTGTATAAATTGCCTACCAACTTTCATATCTGGGAAAAGTCCAATATTTTTATTTGTAAAACTAATCTTATATTTTAAAGAGTTTTCAATAAAATAAATATTATCTTCCAATTCACCTTCTAATATTTCTGTAGGAGCTTTTGGTAAATACCTTCTTTGTAATACTAATGTTTTATATTTATATTTAAAGAAAATACTTGTAAAAAGTTTTAATAATTCATTTTCTATACTTTTAGAAACCTTTTCAAAAAAACATACAAATAAAACTTCATTAATAGAATCTACTGTTAAATAACTATATGAAGAATAAAAATTGCCTCTGCCATGAAATAATCTTCTAAATTCAACATTTTCGCAAACTATATTACCTTCAATAATATTTTCTAATTCTTTTATATTAATTAATTTCTTTTTCATAAAAACATTTTACTTAAATATTTGAAATTAATAGATATACTTTCAAAAAATTTAAAGAGATTATATGGAATTTTTAGAAGAAATTACTACAGTATGGATTATTATATTTATTTTTACAGGTTTTATTGCAGGATATATTGATGCTATAGCAGGAGGAGGAGGTATGATTCAAGTGCCTGTACTTCTTTATAGTGGTATTCCTCCTGTATTTGTATTAGCTACAAACAAGATGGCAAGTTTATTTGGTACATTAATGGCAAGTATTAAATATTTTCTTAGCAAAAAAATATCTATAAAAGTTGTTAGTATTGCTATAATTCCTTGTTTAATTGCTTCTTATTTAGGAAGTGAACTAGTAATGTTTTTACCTGATTATATTATAAAATGGGCTATTTTACTGGCTATTCCAATTGCTTTAGTATTTTTACTTAAAAAAAGTTCATCTATAAAAAAACAAAATACAAAAATTTCTAATAAAACTATAATTTTATCAACTGCACCAGTTGGATTTTATGATGGTTTACTAGGTCCTGGTACTGGTACATATATGACTATATCTATGAAAAAATTTCTTAATTTAGACTATATTGTTTCTACAGCTTCTACAAAACCATTGAACCTTGCAACTAATATTGGTTCAGCTATTGCATTTTTAATGGCAGGTAAAATTTTATGGATGATTGCAATTCCTATGGCACTTGCTAATATGGCTGGTTCTTGGGCTGGAAGTCATTATGCAATAAAAGGTGGTGAATCTTTTATAAAAAAAGTTTTAATTTTTGTATTATTTTTTATGCTTATTGCAAATATTATTAAAATAATATTTTCTTAAAATATAGGAAAAAATAAAAAGTATATTATGATTGTAATTCTTTTACTTCAGAATATCTAAAACAAGAAGTTAAATGATCATTAACCATTCCAACTGCTTGCATAAATGCATAACATATAGTACTACCAATAAATTTAAAACCTCTTTTTTTTAAATCTTTACTCATAGCATCTGATTCTTTTGAGGTACTAGGTACCTCAGAAACAGTTTTCCAAGAATTGATTATTGCTTTCCCATTAACAAAAGACCATATATATTTATCAAAGCTACCAAATTCTTTTTGTATGTCTAAAAATAATTTTGCATTTTTAACTGTTCCATTAACTTTGAGTTTATTTCTTACAATTTTAGGGTTTTTTAACAGTTCTTCAATTTTTTCTTCCGAATATTTTGATATTTTTTCAGCATCAAAATTATCGAATGCATTTAAATAACCATTACGTTTATTAAGAATAGTTGACCAACTCAAACCAGCTTGAGCACCTTCAAGAATTAAAAATTCAAATAAAAGTCTATCATCATGAATAGGAATACCCCATTCTTCATCATGATATTTTACCTCTAAAGCAGAAGAATTAGCCCAATCACATCTTTTCATTATATCTATCTCCTATATTCTTAATAATTTAATATATATAAATTTTCTACTAACTGTCTTCAGGAAGATATATAGAAATATCTAAAACCTGATATTCACACAAATTATTATTTATTTTAAATTCAAACTCTTCATTTAAAGTTTTACCTAATAAAACACTTCCTAATGGTGATTTATTTGATATTTTATTTTCGCTAGGATTTGTTTCATAGGTACCTACAATTATAAAAATCATTTTTTTATTTGTAACTAAATCTAAGACTTTAACTTTTGAACCAAAATTCACTTTCTCATGAGGTATTTTACTAGTTTCTATTACATCAGAATTATTTATTATTTTATCTAGAAATCTAAGGCGTTTATCAATATTTCTAATTTGTTCTTTTGCAGATATATATTCAGCATTTTCGCTTCTATCTCCATGTTGGGCAGCTATTTCTTTTTCTTTAACCCAATAAGGTTTTTCTATTTCTATAAGTTTTTTAAATTCTTTTACTATTATTTTATATCCAAATTCAGTAATTAAATCATTTTTCATACTTAAGATAATTCAACTCCACAATTTTCACACTCTTTTCTAAACCAACCACGTCCTGGAAATTTCCTACAACTTGGGCATTTCCATAAAAATAAAGTAAATCCCATATATATAACAAATCCTGCAATACTTGCTCTAAACCAAAAATCCTGATCTTGTCCAAAAACTTCACTTATATCTTTAACAAGAATTACTATACTTGGTGTTAATAATATAAAAAATATTCCTGCAGCTATTTTTGCATTTAATATAACTGTTTCAAACTCTTTTTTAATATTTTCTTTTTTCACTTAAATCCTTAATAGTATAATTACATTTTTTAGAGTATACAATCAAAGAATAGCAATAAAAATACAAATCTATGTATCTGGTACAATTTTAAATATATTTCCATTGTCAGTAGATATATAAAGATCTCCAGTAGGAGATTGTATTACATTTCTAATTCTTTGTTCTAACTTTTCTAAAAGTCTTTCTTCTTTTATAACTTCATTCGATTTATTAACAACAATTCTATTTAAATGTCTTAATTTTAATGCACCAGAAAATAAATTACCCTTCCATTTTGAAAATGTATTATGATTATATATAATTAATGAACTTGGAGCAATAGAAGGAGTATAAACTTTTTTAGCCTGTACCATCCCCTCTTTATGCGTTCCTTCTCCTACTGAAATTGGACCCCAATACTCTTTTCCATGAGATATAACTGGCCAACCATAATTTAAACCTTTTTTTATTAAATTAATTTCATCACCACCTCTTGGACCATGTTCTATACTCCAAAGATTTTTACTAAACTTATCATAAAAAAGTCCTTGAGGATTTCTATGTCCATAACTATATATCTCTGGTAATTTATTTTTTTGATTTATAAATGGATTATCACTAGGTATTGTTCCATCAAGATTTAATCTAACTATAGTTCCTGCATGATTTGATAAATCCTGTGCATTTTTTCTTACACCTCTGTCTCCAATAGAAAAATATATATGTCCATTTTCATCAAAAGTAATTCTACTTCCAAAATGTCTAGAAGTTTTAGAAGAAGACTTTGACACAAGTAAATCTTTCCAGTTTTTTAACTCGTAAACTTCTAAGTTAGCTTGAGCTAAAACAGTTACAGCCTTGTCATCTATTTTTTTTACATATGTAAAATATAAAAGTCTATCTTTTTTAAAAGTTGGAGATGCTTGAACATCAAGTAAACCACCCTGTCCACCATAAAATATATTTGGACTAGCTAAAACTTGTTTAATCTTTTTTGTATTTATATCTAATAAAATAATCTTCCCACTTTTTAAAGTAAATATTAATTTACTTGAAGAAATAAAAGTCATACCCCAAATAACTTCATTTCCAGATAATACATTTTCTAATTTAAGATTCATCCCTTCACTTTCAAACTTTAATACTGTTTGAGAATAAAGATAAAAAGGTAATATTAAAAAGAAAAATATATATCTAAGCAAAAATAAACTCCTTACCAATTAATTAAAATTATTATATCATCTTAAAACTACACAAATGATTTATATTAATTTTGTATATTGACATTTATAAATTTGAAAAAGGTATTAAAATGAAAAAATTTGATTTGATAATTATAGGTGGAGGTAGAGCTAGTAACCTTGCAGTAAAAGCGGGAAGCCTCGGAAAAAAAGTTGCAATCATAGAAAAGTCATCTTTAGGTGGTACTTGTCCAAATAGAGGCTGTGTCCCATCAAAACTTTTAATTGGATATGCTAATGTTATTAGAGGAATAAAAGAATCAAATAGACATTTTATAGACTCACAAATAAATAATATAGATATACAAAAAATATTTGAAGATACAAATAGTTTTATTTCTAAAATAGACTCAAGATACGAAAGTAGATTCAATGAAAATGTTGAAGTATTTAGAGGTATTGGTTCTTTTCTTTCTAATAACATTATAAAAGTAAATAATGAAGAACTAACAGCACCTAATATTGTTATAGCAACTGGAACTAAACCAGTGAAAGCACAGCATGAAAAAGCTTGGACAAGTGATGATATTTTTCCATTAAAAGGTGAAGTGCCAAAATCAATAACTATAGTTGGTTCTGGATTTATTGCTTGTGAATTAGCTAATTTCTTTTCTGCAATTGGAGTAAAAACAAAATTACTGATAAGAAGCGACAGAATTTTAGGAAATGAAGATAAACAAATTACTGATATTTTCAAAAAAGAGTTTAGTAAAAATGTAGATATTGAATTTAATACTATAATTCAAGACATAGAATATTTAGACGATAAATTTGAATTAACTTTAGATAGTAAAACAAAAGGAATTTTAAACCATACTAGTGAAGAATTATTATATGCAACAGGTAGGAAATCAAACTCAGGAAGCTTACACTTAGAAAATACAACTATAGATATAGATACAAGAGGCTTTATACAAAGAGACGAACTATTTCAAACATCAGCGAAAGGAGTTTACGTAGTAGGTGACGCAGCAGGAGAACATATGTTGCAACATGCAGCAGCTTACGAAGTAAACCATTTAAGTAAAATATTATTTGAAGATTCAAAAGAAGCATTAAATTTTAAATATATGCCTCATGCAGTTTTTACAGATCCTGAAATTGCTAGTGTTGGTATAACAGAAGAACAAGCAAAAGAAAAAAAAATAGAATATATTACAACAACTACAAATTGGCTAGCTAGTGCAAAAGCAATGTCTACAAGATTAAAATATCCAATTACTAAATTTTTAGTAAATCCAAATAATTATGAGATTCTAGGATGTCATATGATAGGACCTGAAAGTTCAAGTATGATACATCAAGTTTTAGCGGTTATGCATATAAATAATGATATAAGACACTTAAAAGATATGCTTTACATTCATCCAGCTTTAAATGAAGCCTTACTTCCAGCATCAGTTGAAGCTGTTAAAGAAATACAAAGGTATAATGAAAATATATAAAGAAGGATTTTAATGGCAAAAGCAACAGCAAGACATATATTAGTAAATACGGAAAAATTAGCTAAGAAGCTAAAAAAAGAGATTATAAAAAAAGAGATAACTTTTGAAAAAGCAGCTAAAAAATTTTCTAAATGCCCTTCAAGTAAAAGTGGAGGAAACTTAGGTACTTTTTCAAAAGGCGAAATGGTAAAAGAATTTGATCAAATAGTCTTTAAAGAGGAACTACATAAAATTCATGGACCTGTAAAAACAGAATTTGGGTTTCATTTAATTGAAATAATTGCAAGATACTAAAATATTATAAAGATTGACAGTTATCAAGGTTTTAATCTATTTTTTAATATATATTTACATAAAAATTTAAAGGATATATTATTACTTTTACAGTCGTACACTTAATTCATTTTTTTGCAGTTTTTATTTATGGTGGTTTTTTATTTGTAGATAACTTGTTTATGTCAAAAATGTCACAAACTTTAAATGAAGAAGAAACTAAGAAAGCTAGAGAAGCTATCATGATGCATGTAAGAAAAGTAGTTCCTTGGGCACTTTTAGTTGCAGTTGCCTCAGGTATTTATCTTATAGGAAAAGTTTTTGGTCCAATTGATGAAGATGGATTAAGTAATTTTCAAATTATATTAAGTATAAAGGCATTTTTTGGTTTATGGTTAGGGATTAGAGGTTTCAATCAAAAGTTTTTTAAAATAAATCCATTTTTATTTACAAGTCATCTTTTCCCATTTTTAACTGTAATTTTTATTATATTTTTATCTCAAATTATGTATGGATAATATTTAAGAAGTAAATTCTTACTTCTTAAATTCTACATATTTTTTTTAGTCTTTTTTGTTGCAATAGCTTCATATGGGTTTAAAGGCCAATAATGTTTTTTATATTTTCCTCTTAATTCTTTTCTTACCTCATCATATGAATTTTTCCAAAAACTTTCTAAATCATAAGTAATCTGAATAGGTCTTAATGCTGGACTTAAAAGATGTACTTGTAATTTTACTTTTCCATTACAAATAAGTGGTGTATGTTTTAGACCAAAAATTTCTTGTATTTTTACAGATAATATAGGTTTTTTTAAATCAGAATAATCAAGTTTAATATTTGAACCACTAGGTACTTTTATATGTGTAGGGCTTAAAGATTCAATTAATTGTTGTTCATCCCAAGTAAAAGATGATAAAAGTATTGTATAAATATCTAACTTTTCTAAATCTTTTATTGACTTTATATTCTTTAAATATGGTTCTAACCACTTTAAATCTTGAACTAATACCTTGTTATTAATATCTTTAAAATTATAATTTACCTCATCAGCTAAATTTATGAAGCAAACTCTATTTTGAAAATCTTTTGCTTTTTTACTCCAAGGTAAAAGCTCTAATCCCTCTTTTTGTATCAACTCTTTTAATAAATTTGTAAAATCAAAATCTTTAGATAAAGCTATTGATTTATGAGATAATTGTAAATCTAAAAACATTTCATGCTCTTTTATATCAAACTTATTTTGTTCTTTATTATAAGTTATACTCTGTTTATTTTTAATATAAAAAGAAAAATATTTTTTTATATCTTTATACTTTATACTTAATGCTTTTGTTATATATGAATCTTTTTGTTTAGCATGTAAATTAGCTACAACTAAAAATTCGTGATTATATAAATTATCTTCATAATTAAGTATTGCACCTTTTTTATTACTTAATTTATATCTATTGTCATTTATTATTCTTTGTTTAGCTAGTCTATCTGGATAAGCATATAAAAGTAATACACTAAGCATATCTTTATTAAAAATAGTATCTTTTTTTAAAATGTTTTTTATAGACTTTAGTTTTGAATAATAAAAATTTGTTTGTTGTAAAATCTCTTTTACTAAATACATTTTGATATAACTATTATCTATATCATTTTCATATAAACTCAAAAAGGAATTTAAAATATCACTTTGATTATATTCATTTACAAAAATATTCTTTTCTAATAATATTGCACATAACAGACATGCTTCATAAGCATATCCTAAATCATTAGCTTTTAATACCATATAAGAAAACCTTGGATGCAAACCTAAACTAAGAGCATCTTTTCCAAAAGAAGTAATATAAAAACTTTCATCTAACATTTTTAACTCTTGTAAAACCTCTTTAGTTTTATTTATACTTTTACTAGAAGGAATATCAAGCCATTTTAATTCATCAAAAGATTGGACATTCCAAAGTGCTAAATCTAAAATTGTTGTACTTAAGTCACTTCTTAATATTTCAGGCTTAGTACTTTGTTCTAATATCTTATTTTCATGCCAAAGTCTATAACATTTACCATTTGATAGTCTCCCTGCTCTCCCTGCTCTTTGAATTGCTGAATCTTTTGATATAAAATTTAAATCTAAATGATTCATTGAATTTTCACTATTAAAACGTGATATTTTTTCTAATCCTGTATCAATTACAATACTTACTCCCTCAATTGTTAAAGAAGTTTGGGCAATATTAGTAGAAAGAATTATCTTTCTTTTATTACTAATTTGTAAAGCTTTATCTTGTTCCTTCTTAGCTAGATTAGAATACAAAGGTAAAATATCTACATAATCCTTTGATACTTTATTAAGTAATAAGGAAGCCAATTTTTTTATCTCTTTAATACCTGGTAAAAAAACTAAAATATCACCTTTATCTTTTTCTATTGAATTTAAAACAGTAGAACATAACAAGTTATTTAAAGATTCATTATTAGCTTGTTTAATATCTGATCTTAAATATATATTCTCTACATCAAAAACTTTTCCTTTTGAACTAACAAGAGGAACATTTCCTAATAATTTTTTTAACTCTATAGAATTTAAAGTTGCGGACATAATAAGTATCTTTAAATCATCTCTTAATAACTCTTGAACTTGCAAACTTAAAGCTAAAGACAAATCTGTATATATACTTCTTTCATGAAACTCATCAAATATGATCATTGCTACATTATTTAACTCTTGATCAGCTTGTAACATACGAACTAAAATTGCTTCTGTAACAACTAATATCTTTGTTTGTTCAGATACACACCTATCCATTTTAATTTGATAACCAACTCTTTGTCCTATCTTTTCACCTAAAAGTTTTGACATTTGATTAGCTACCATTCTTGCAGCAACTCTTCTTGGTTCTAACATAATTATTATCTTATTGTCTAACCAAGACTCATCAAGTAATGAGATAGGCACTACTGTACTTTTTCCAGCTCCTGGAGGAGCTTCTAAAATAAGAGTATTACTATTTTTAAAACTTGTTTTAATATCAGGTATAACATCGTATATTGGAAGCTTATTCATAAAAGTATTATACAAAAATTTAAAATCAGAGTTCTTAATTTAAATTTAATTTAAAACTTATTTCAAATTATATAGTTTTTGATTATATGATTTTAGATATATTATTAATTACAAAGAGATCTTTATTATAACCTTTATAAAGGAGAAATATTATGAACTCTAAAAAAAATATCCTCGAAACTAATTTAAAAGAATTAGGAAAAATCAAAAAAGATCAATATTTTAAATTGTATGAAGAATCAATGAAAAACAAAGAAGTTTTTTGGAATGCCATGGGGCATCGTATTGATTGGATGAAGCCATATACTAAAATAAAAGATGTCTCCTTTAAAAAATATGATTTACATATAAAATGGTACGAAGATGGAACCTTAAATGCTAGTGTAAACTGTATAGATAGACATCTTCCATATATGGCAAATAAAACTGCAATTATATTTGAAGCAGATGAACCAAATAATTCTAAACATATTACTTACCAAGAGCTTCATGATAAAGTATGTACATATGCAAATATATTAAAATCAAGAAATGTAAAAAAAGGCCATAGAGTAACTATTTATATGCCTATGATTCAAGAAGCTGTATATGCAATGCTTGCATGTGCAAGAATTGGTGCAGTTCATTCTGTAGTATTTGGAGGATTTTCTCCTGACTCATTAAAAGGAAGAATAATTGATTGCGATAGTCATGTTGTAATCACAGCTGATCAAGCTGTTAGAGGTGGCAAAATTATTCCTTTAAAACTTAATGTTGATGAAGCTATACATTCAGATGATGTAAATGTAACAACTGTTCTTGTAATTTCTCACACAAAAAATGAAATACCTATGAAAGAAGGTAGAGATATTTTTGCTCATATTGAAGAGAAAAAACATGAGCCAATATGTGAACCAGAAGAGATGAATGCAGAAGACCCTCTATTTATATTATATACCTCAGGATCAACAGGTAAACCAAAAGGTGTATTACACACTACTGGAGGATATATGGTATATGCTAGTTTAACGCATGAATTAATTTTTAATTATAAAAAAGGTGATATATATTGGTGTACTGCTGATGTTGGATGGGTAACTGGACATAGTTACATTGTTTACGGTCCTTTAGCAAACGGTGCTACAACTTTAGTTTTTGAGGGAGTTCCAACTTATCCTAATGCTTCAAGATTTTGGCAAGTTTGTGAAACTCATAAAGTAAATATCTTTTATACTGCTCCTACTGCACTTAGAGCACTTATGAGAGCCGGAGAAGAGTATGTAAATAAATATGATTTATCATCTTTAAAATTACTTGGAACTGTTGGAGAACCTATTAACCCAAAAGCTTGGCAGTGGTACTATAAAGTCGTTGGAAAAGAAAAATGTCCTATTGTTGATACTTGGTGGCAAACAGAAACAGGTGGAATAATGATAAGTCCAATACCAAACATAACAAAACTAAAAGCAGGTTCTGCTACACGTCCATTCTTAGGAATTGAACCTGAACTCTTAGATGACGAAGGAAATATATTAGAAGGTGAGGCACAAGGTAAATTATGTATTAAAGATAGTTGGCCTGGACAAATGAGAACAGTTTATGGAGATCATAAAAGATTTATAGATACATATTTTTCTACTTTTGATGGAAAATATTTTACAGGAGATGGATGTAGACGTGATAAAGATGGATACTATTGGATAACAGGTCGTGTTGATGATGTTATTAATGTCTCAGGACACAGAATTGGAACTGCTGAAGTTGAAAGTGCTTTAGTACTACACGAAAAAGTAGCGGAAGCAGCTGTTGTTGGATTTACACATGAAATAAAAGGTCAAGGTATCTATGCTTACGTAACTTTAATGGCTGGGCTTGAAGATAGTGAAAAATTGAAAGAAGAATTAACAGCTTGGGTTAAACATGAAATAGGAGCAGTTGCAACTCCAGAATTTATACACTTTGCACCTGCTTTACCAAAAACAAGATCTGGAAAAATAATGAGAAGAATTTTAAGGAAAATAGCAAATTGTGATTATGAAGATTTAGGAGATATCTCCACTCTTGCCGTGCCTTCAGTTGTAAATGATATAGTTGAAAATCAAAAAAACTGTAAGAAATAGTTTGATTTTATTTTTTTAGTAATCTATTTATTACAAAAAAGTGGTTAAAATCTTATTAAAATTTAAATAGGATTTTTACATATGAATAACATATTTACAAAGGATGAACTAAAAAATTATAGTTTTATAATTGTAGGTTCACTTATCTTAGCTTTAGCCGTCGTAGGTTTTTTTGCTCCAAATAAACTTATTACAGGAGGAACAGCTGGGCTTTCTTTATTACTTCACTATATTACACCTTTTACAATAGGTACACTTATTGCTGCAGTTAATTTACCTTTATTAATTGTAGGGATTAAATATTTAGGAAAAATGTTTGCAATAAGAACAGTCATTACTATTATTCTTATATCTTTATTTATTGATTTACTATCTGAAATAATTGAATTAAAAGCATTTATTATTGATACAACTTTAAGTGCTATTTTTGGTGGTATTTTTGTTGGTGTAGGCTTAGCTTTAGTTATTAAAGGAAACTCAAGTGCAGGAGGATCAACTATTGTTGCTAGAATAATATCTTCAAAAACTGAAATCAAACCTGGCCAAGTTATTTTAGTTATTGATACTTTAATTATTCTGTCTTCTTTATTTATACTTGATGACACAGTAAAAGTACTTTGGAGTATTATTAGTATATATGTTACAACTAAAGTAATAGATGTTATGTTAACTGGTAGTTTAAATAAAAAAGTTGTATATCTTGTAACAAATAAAACTGAAGAGTTAAAAGTCAAAATAAGAGAAAATTTAGGACCAGAAGGAACTATTTTAAATGGTGATGGACTTTTTGAAGGTCAAAATAAGAAAATGATTCTAATTGTTGTAGAAGTAACAAAACTTCAAGCTTTAAGACAAATGATAAAAGAGATTGATCCCGAAGGGTTTTTAATTATAACAGAAGCTACAGAAATGTTAGGTAGAGGTAATTAACCTTTACCTAAATTTTTATATTGCTATATTTTTATGAAGCAATTTTTAAATGACCATTAATTACAACTCTATTTCTTCCAGAATTTTTAGCCATATATAGTGATTGATCAGATAATTCTATTGCTTCTTCAAGAGATAATTCTTTATTAATATTGTCCGTAAAAAAAACACCTATACTACAAGTACACTTTAAACTATTATTATCATTGTTAATAACTAACTTTCTAACATTATTCAATATTCTATTAGTTATACTTTCAACAGAATTATAATTAATATCTGCAATAAATACCATAAATTCTTCTCCTCCATATCTTCCGGGAACATCAACATCTGTTAAAGAAGTTTTAATAGTATTAGCAACTCTTTCAATTACAATATCTCCTGTTCTATGACCGTAATTATCGTTTACCTTTTTAAAATGGTCTATATCAATCATTAAAACTGCAATGCTTTTATTATCATTCATAGAATTAATAAAAAGATCTTTTGATAACCTTAATAATTCTCTTCTATTATATAACTTCGTTAAAACATCAATTGTAGATTGTAAAGTAAGTTCACCTATTACTTTTTTTAAAACTCTTGACATAGAGTTAAAAGAGTGCGTTAAATCTTGTATTTCAATACTTGCTTTAGAAATTAATTTAGAATCAATTTCATGTCCGTAGTCACCATCTTCAATTTGTTGAGAACCATTTAATAAAAATTTTAAAGGTTTAACTATTTTATTTGAAAACTTTAAGATAAGTGGAATAATGATAATTAATAAAGAAAATATAAAAACCAATACATAAATTAAAAATTGTTCAAATACTTCATAAATCTCATTTTTTGATATTTGTGCAACTATTAACCATTCACCAAAATTACTTTTTATAACATCACCTAATACTTCATTACCATTATAACTAGTATAAAACCCTTTTGAAATATTAGTATTATCACTTATAGTTAATAATTCAATATCTTTATCAAATTTTCTTTTAGTAAGTAACTGTTTGTTCTTATTTATAATAAAAGTCTCTCCTGTCTTGCTAAATCTAAATCCCTCTATTATAGCTTGAATACTACTTAATCTAACTGCGCCAACTATAACTGATATAACTTCATTATATTCATTAAATACAGGAGAACTAAAATGAAGTACAGGTATATTATTATATGAATTTATTTCTGCAGTGCTTATACTATCTAAACCATTTAAAGAGTCTTGGAAAAAATTTTTATCTCCAAAATATCTTTTATAATCTAAAGTACTATCTATAAGGGCATATCCTTTTAAATCTACAATAGCAACAGAATAAAATTCACTTTGACTATTTATAAAATTTTCAAGAAAAGCTTTTTTATCTTCATTTTTATTACCTTTTATAATAAAATTATTAGCCAAAAATCTAATATCAAGTTCTCTTTCATTTAACCACTTATCAATTGCTTGATTTTGCATACTAATAATAGAATTCAACTCTTTTTTAAAAGTTTCTGAAATTTGAGTTCTCATCATATATATTAAAAATATTGTAGTTACTAGTACAATAAATAACATAAGATTTATTATAAACCTTCTTAATCTACCATCAAATGTTTTTGGATTTAATATTCTATTCATAATTTACTTCTTGCATCAATCTTACAGCTTGTGTTCTTAATTCACCAGCTTTTTTTACGTTTATAGTCATCTGCTTGAATCTTCCCCATTTTTTTAATATTTTATGAGGTTCAACTTTTCTATTGACTGGATATTCCATATCAATATCAGCAAATAACCTTTGACCTCTTTTTGAACTTAGCCACTCTATTAATTTAACTGCATTATCTTTTCTTTTTGCATATCTTAATATACCAATACCTGATATATTTACATGAACTCTATTTGATTTATCTCCAAAAAAATGCATTTTTACTGGTAGAGTAGGATCGTCTCTAAGCATTTTTGCAAGATAATAACTATTTACAATTCCTATATCTGCTTTATTGTCTTTAATTGCATTGATAACATCTATATCCGTATTTGTAGGTTGTATTGAAAAGTTCTCAACCCAAGATAATAATATTTCTTTAGTTTTATCGTAACCATATAATGCAATCATCATTGCTACCATTGATTTATTATAAATTCTTTTAGAAGTCCTAAGTACAAGCTTATTATGCCATCGTTTATCTCCAATACTTTCATAATCAAAAATATAATCAGTATTTACTCTTTTTACATGATAAATCAAAGATCTAACTCTCAAAGATAAACCAAACCACTGCCTAGATGGGTCTTTTAAATGTACAGGAATATTTTTATCAAGTATTCTTGACCTAATTGGTTGAAAAATTCCATTTTGCTGAGCCTCATATAAATCACTTGCATCAACGGATAAATAGGCATCAACTTCAGTTTCCTGACCTTGATTTTTAATCATATTTAGTAAACTATTTCCATCAGAAATAACATAGTTTACTTTTATTCCAGTATCTTTAGTGAATTCTTCAAATATTGGTTTTATTAAATATTCTTGCCTAGCAGAAACTAAATTTATAAATTTATTTTCATTTGAATAAGCATAAGTAGTGAAAAAATTATTTAAAAATAATATAAAAAAAACAACATAAAATATTCTATACATATAACGTATCTCCAAAATAATTGATAACTATTATCATAATTAAAAAAACCTTATCTATGACTTAAAATGAAGGTTTTTTTATAATTTATAATATGTTATATTATATTTAAATTAACTTAAATTATATTAAATTATTTTATTATTTAACAAACTTAAAGCTATTGATTTAAAAGATTGAATTCCAAAAAGCATTGATTTCTCATCTGGATCAAAAGTTGGGTTATGTAAAAATACACTTTTATTAATATTATGATTAGTTGAATTTGTTCCAATTAAAAATAATGCGCCAGGAACTTCTTTTAACATAAAAGAAAAATCCTCAGCTCCAAGTGTTGGAATATAATTTAAAAATAAATTCTCGTCATCAATAAAATCAGAAAATATCTCTTCTAATTTTAATACTGAAGTGTTATCATTTATTGTTTGGGGATAAGAGTTAGTATATTCTATATCAACTTTACAATCATTATGGATCATTTTTGCTGTATTTTTACAAATGATTTCAAGTTCTTCTTTAATCTTTTTTTGAACATTTGTATCAAAGGTACGAAATGTTCCTCCAAACTCTGCACTTGAAGGTAAAACTCCTTTAGATTTTTTATTTCCTGCATTTATATAGCCTATTGATAAAACTCTTTGGTCTAAACCACTTATTTTTCTTGATAGTATTGATTGCAGATTAGAAATCATTGAACTAACTGCGAGTATTTGATCACTTGCTTTTTCAGGACTAGCTCCATGACCACCTATTCCACTAACCTTTACTAAAAAATGATCAACTGAAGCAAAAAATGCTCCCTTTTTTAAACCTATTTGTCCTACTTCTAAGTTTGGCCAGCAATGAAGAGCAAATACATTTTGAACTTCTTTTAAATATTTTGCTTCTACCATTTGCTTTGCTCCGGCGTACCCCTCTTCCCCTGGCTGAAATAAAAGCCTTATCTTTCCTCTTAATTTATTTCTATAGTTATAAATAATTTTTCCAAAACTAATTAAAATAGCAGTATGCAAGTCATGTCCACATGCATGCATTTTATTTTCAAACAATGAACAAAATTTTTCTTTATTTGCTAAATGATTTGGTGATTTTGTTTCAGATAAATTTAATGCATCCATATCTGCTCTAAAGGCAATAGTTGGGCCATTACTAGCACATAAAATATCAATAACAAGTCCAGCTTTTTCTTCTTTGTGAGTTATAACTATATCTTCTAAATTTAGAAACTGTTCTTTCACATACTTTACTGTATCAGGTTGTTCTGGCCCAACTTCAGGATTAGCGTGAATATGCCTTCTATACATTTTTATATTTTCAAAATAATCTACTATATCTTTATCTATTTTATTCATTTTTTTTCCCAAATATTAAGGTATAAGTCTATATTAGCATCCATTTTTTTATTTCCACACTTAATTCTTTTGCAGATTCTAAAGGTATATTATGACTAGTACCTTCTCTTGATATTAATTTTATATTATGTTCAGATGTCAAAAGTTTTAATAAAGAGTTTTTATTTAGTAGTCTGTCTTCATTACTATAAAAAAACCATATTGGAAAATCTAATTTTTTTAAATCCTCTAATAAATCTATTCTATAAAAAGTACTTGTAAGCTGTGAAATAAATGATTCCTTTCCTAAATCAAAAAACATATCTCTTATTATTTGAATTAGCTCTTCATCATTTTTATTTTTCTCTTCTACTAAAGATACAGCTTTTTCATAACTTAAACCTTGAAAACCATCTTTTTCTATATGTATAAACTTCTCTTTTCTTCTTTCTATTTCAGCTTCATTTGTTCCACCTGGTGTTGCAGCAATTGTAAATATTTTATTTACTCTAGTTGGGTAAGTTATTGCAAAATATGACGCTATATAACCACCTAAAGAAAAACCAATAAGATTAACCTTATCTTCTTTAAAAATATTAAATAATATATCTATAATTTCATCAAAATCTTCACTATGAGGAATAGGTATATGAACTAAGTCGTAGCTATCTTCTAAATAAGGTTTTAACCTATACCAAAGTCTTTCATCAGTCATTAGACCTGGAATTAAATATATTTTTTCTTTCACTATATTCCTATCGTTTTGCATATCATTTCAAATTTTAACTAAAAAATATTATCCTAAGTTAAATAGTTTTTTGATAAAATCCATAAAAATTATAAGGAATACTTTTGACGAATCCAAGAAATCTTTTTATATTTTCTTTTATAGCTTTAATTTCAATTTATCTAATAGTCTTTGGTCAAAACAAAACTATTGAATTAATTCAATCCGAATATCTATTTATCTTAGCGTTAATTCCAATAACTGCTTCATTGTTATATTTTAAATTTAAATTAAAAAACTATAAAATTAAAGACTTGAACCCAAATAATACCTTCTCTTTAAAGTCAACTATATCTTTTTTTCTTATATTTCAAGTTGTAGATTATTTTTATGAAGATGGTTTTATAGGTATGATTTCTCAATGGTTTTTATATTGGATTATGGGTCTAATTGCACTACTTTTAATAAATACTATAAATTATTATAAAAATTACAAACTTATATACAGTTCTTCAAAAACTTAATAAAATTATTTGTGTAAAGCTCTTTTATACTTTTTTATTTTTTTAATAGCCCAATCATAATGTTATTACTTAAATCTAAAAGTTCAGTTTTATTTTTTGGCCTTGGCATACTTGTCCTTAATATTATAATTTTATTATCTATTAACAAACCTTGTTTTTGAAATTGCAATACTTCTAGCTAAAAATATTCCACTAATAAGACCATATAATAAACTAATAATGATTATAAATTCTATTTCATTTCGAATAGGTAATTCCAAGGCTGTTATAACACCAATGAAATATTTTAAAAAGAAAATTATTAATATTAAAATCATAGGTGTCCAACTACCTGGTATATAAAAAACTTTTTGAATATTATCATATTTTACATTTTCATAAGAAATTAATTTGACTCCTATAAAAAAAGCAATTACATTTCCAATAAGCCATAAAAATAGAGATATTTTAATTATTCCAAAAGCTGATATAATACTAAAAATTGATAAACATATCATTGCTATAGGTAGAATCAAAATTCTTTTTAAGTTAATTTTTCGATTTTTTGTTTGAGTATAGCCCAAAAAAAGTAATAATATAAATAATACAAATACCCATATAGGAGTATTTTTAATTATTTCTATAAACATTATTTTCCTTTTAAAACTATATATTAATAAATATTTTATATAAAATAGTCTTAATAAGTAGAATATAAATTTAAATAATTAATTCCAAAAAAATTATTTTATTTTTTCTAAGCTATTAAAAAAGATATTTTGAAAATCTTTATGACTAAAAACAGAGCTATGAGTAATATCTTTAAGCAAAATATGAGATGATAAGTTTTGTACCTTATTCTTCAAATTGTTAAAATGAAAACTTTGTATAACTTTGTCATTTTCTACTTGTATTAAAACAACTGGGATTGTTAAGTTTTTAATATATTTTGTTGATTCAAACTTATGTTTTAAAAGTATGTCTATAGGGAAAAAAGGATAAGAATTTTCAGCAATTGATAATATTGAGTCATAAGGAGTTATCAATATAAGCCCTTTTACTTCTCTTTTACTAGCTAAATATGTCGCTACACCAGTTCCTAAACTTCGTCCAACAACTATAATATCTTTATTCTTTGCATATTTATCATATATTTTAAGCGCATCATCAAAAAGATTTTTTTCACTTGGTTTTCCTTGAGAGTTTATATATCCTCTATAGTTAAAACTAATTATCTCATAAGAATTTATATTAGAAGTATAATTAAAAAATGATGTTATATCAGAAGCATTACCACCAAAATAAAGAATAAGTGGGTTTTTATTAGTAGATTCTACTTTTTTATGTTTTCCATAAAGATTAACATCTTTCGATACTTTAATATCAATATTTTCTATATTTTTAATAAAAGGTAAGAGTTCAACTTTTTTTGTTATATCATTTTTGAATATTAAAGAATCTTGATAAAAAAACAATACAAAACAAAGACCTAAATAAACTAACAATAAAACATTAAATATTTTTTTAATAATCTTCATATATAACCTTAAACAAATTAAAATAAAATACCTATTTTATTTTAATAGGAAATAAACTTAAAAAACTTAGAGCCTCAGGAAGGCTAAATTGTGCATTTGACATATTATTATATTTTGGATCAATCAAATAGTTCTTTGAAGTTTCAAAATTAGATTTTTTTAAATTATTATTAACAAAAACCGTATGTTCTAGATTACAGTTTTCAAAAAGTGCATGTTCAAGATTACACTCTTCAAATCCTGTATCTTTTATTAAAGAATTAATAAACTTCATTTGTCTTAAATCTAAAAGATGAAAAGAATTTTGTGAAATATTGCATGAATTAAACTTCACATCAAAATTATCCTTACATTTACTCCAACTAATACCTAAAAGCTTTGAATTATCAAAACTTACATCATTGAAAGTACAATTTGTTAAGGTACTTAAAGATAAATCACAATTTATAAAAGTACATTCCGTAAACTTACAGTTATTAAAATTAGCACGTGAAAAATCACATCTTATAAAACTACAATTATCAAAATAAATTGAGTTTAGTTTTTTATCTTTATATTCGATAAATTCTTCTTCCCAGTAATCATTGCTTTCAAACATAAAACTCTTTTTTATTTTAATTCTATTATATTTTAATTGCTTTTAATCTTAATCTAACGTAATCAGCCGTCCAACCATCCTTCTTAGTATATATTTTTGGTTTTAATATTTCTCTAACTTCTTTTTTAAAATTTTCTTGTTCTTCATTTGATAAATGAGATACTATACCATTTGCAAAAACTGTTAACCAGTTCAAAATATCATCTATTTGAGTTGGTCTTGGTATTATTTCAATGTACTCAACTTTAAACCCATTAGATTCTAATAATTCTTTATACTCTATATCTTTTGGAAAATACCAAGGATTGTTAAATTTTCCATACTGAGGGTTATTGTTAAATACCTCTTCCATTGCATCAGTTAAATATTTTATATTTCCATATCCACCAAACTCTGCTATGAATCTACCTTTATCTTTTAATGCTGCATAAATCTTATTAATAGCAGTTTTACTATCTTTTACCCAATGTAATACAGCATTTGAAAAGACTGCATCAAAATCTTTTTCAAACTCTAATTCAGTTGCACTCATAACATAAGCTTCAAGACCCTTTGCTTTTGCTTTTTCAACCATATCTTCACTTAAATCTAAAGCTATTACATTTGTATTAAACTTTTTTATCTCAACAGCTAAAGTACCTTCACCACATCCCAAATCTAAAATTTTTTCATCTTTTTTTGGATTAAGTAACTCAATTACAGGCATTGCTAAATTTGATACAAAATCTGCATGTTTATTATATTTTGTAGCATTCCAATCATTCGATTCTTTCATATTAAACTTTCTTATTTATTATTTAATTACTTTTGTATAAGTAAGACACATATCAGTATTACTTGTACAGACATATCCATAATGCTCATAAAAACCTTTAGAGCTAAGAGTACTATCTAAAGTTAATTTATCTAAACCCAAATTTAAAACACTTTTTTCAGCCTCTACTAACAATTTTTTACCAATACCAAGACCTTTAACATCAGGTAATAAATAGCAAAGATATAAATGACCATTATGACCTATATCTGCAATACCTACTATATTACCATTATGTTCTGCTACAAAAGTATTTGTGTTTATACTTAGAATCCATTTTTCACAATTTTCTATAGTTTTATTCTCAAGCCACTCTTTAAGTACTTCAGGATCATCACTATGATCCATTTTACATAATTTTATTATTGAAGTTCGAATTACATTACAAAAATCTTTTGCATCACTTTGTTTAGCTTTTCTTATCATTTAATTCTCCTTTTACTCTTGAATAATTTGTTATTATATTTTTCCTTTGCAGTACAAGCAAACTTAATTTGCTTATCACAAAGTTGAATAGCTTTAGCAAACTCTATATGAATACTTTTAAATCATTACTATTCAATATTTTAAATTGTATAAGTCATAGAATAAAGGTAAATTCAATTAAATATATTGAGAATTAATTCTTAAATATTATCTACAACTATAAACTTTATTTTTATTATCAAAAAATTAATATATTATTCTAATAATAAATATTATATATAATATCTAAATAAATTATATAATAATAAAAAAAGTTAAATTTATAACTTAGAAACAATATCTTAATCTATTAATTAAGTTTTCTAAAAAAGTATAATATTTACTTTTATAATAAACCCTATTTAATCATTTATCTCATATGATTTACGTATAGAAAAGTTTGATAATACTAGGCTAATAATAATTAGTGCTATACCAACTAGATGTAACTTAGTCAATTTTTCATCAAGAATATAAATAGACATAAATAAAGTAAATATTGGTATACAATGCATAAACTGACCTGTTTTAGCTGCGCCAATTAACTCAATAGCTCGGTTCCAGCAAGCAAAAGCCAAAGCAGAAGCAAAAGCCCCTGTATAAACTACACTTGATATACTCATAAGGTTTAATGGCATTATACGACCACTAGATGATTCAGCTAAATAAAAAGGAAATAACATAATAGTACCTAAAATTAGGGTATAACCTAAAACAGGTGTTCCTTTTAGTTTTTCAGGTAAGTTTTGTATTATAACACTATAAGCAGCCCATACAAAGATAGCAATCAAAGCAAACAAATCTCCATGATTAAAAGATAAAGCTGTTATATCACTATTAGATCCTATAATCACAAATACACCAAGCATAGATATACCAATCGCAAGATATTGTTTAATAGATTCTCTTTGACGAATTAATAAAAACTGTAACAACAAGATCATAATAGGACTTGTGGATTGTAATATAGCAACATTAACTGCCATAGTCTTTTCTAAAGATAAATAAATAAGGCTATTGTATGCAGTTACACCTAATAATGCAAGTAAAAATATAGTTTTATATGCCTTTAGGAATTCATACCACGTATCACGCATAGCTTTTATAACAAATGGTAATATAATACAAGTTGCCAATGCCCATCTCCAAAAAGACAATCCTAAAGGAGGAACTTCTTCACTTACATACTTTCCTAAAGTTATATTACCAGCCCAGCAAAGAGTTGCTATAACAGCAAAAATAATAGGTAAGTAAAGATTAGTATTTGTTATAGATTTTTTTTCTAAAGACATCTATGTTAAGCTATAATAGTATTCAAATTTGAATAAAATACGTAATCTACCATTTAAAAAACTTGATACTAAAAGGGTATACCCATAATTGGTTATCATTTGCCTTTATTGCTGCAATAATTGCAAAGATAAAATTAAGCAATGCTAATACAAAAAATCCTATCATACCTACAAATACAAAAACTAAAATTCCACAAACTACAGAATATATAAATAGACTGATTAACCAATTAATTGTGACTTTTCCATGTTTATCTATTTCTTCACTTTTATCTTTATTCATTGCCCACATTATTACGGGTAAAATAAACCCTAAGCCAGGGATTACAATACTAGTTAACTGACTTAAATGAATCAACATACAATAAGTGTTTACAGGCATTCCCCAATATTCTTCTTTATTTTCAGACATATAACTATCCCTATATTAATTAATATTTAAAACCTAAAGTACGTAATATTATTACTACATAAATTTTGAGCATAAGTATATCATTAAATTAAATAATAAGTATCTTTATATTGATATATTATTTATCACACCATACTATTAAGTGCTCTTGAGTTAAAACATTTTTCTTAT
>JAAETO010000049.1 GCA_024228275.1 Arcobacter sp. | reverse complement strand
GGTTTCATCTAATAACCCTTTAGGATATAATATAAATAATAAAATAACATTCTTTCCTTTCTTCATTTCCAAAGATTTATCAAATGCTGCAGTTTCTCTAGGTTCATTGGCTATTCATTTCTTCTGTTTATCTTTTCTCAGATATCCTAAAAATGTCACTATTTGTTACTTGGAGGTTTTGTTTATGTAATCTTAAGCAAAGAGAATGTTGGAGGTTTCACATATAATATTAGATTAGTACCAACGGTGAAATACAGAGTTTCATTTGATTATTAACACTCAAGTTTACAATATTATTAAAAAATGCTAAAAAGAATAAAATAATAAATGTCTGGTAGACTAGAGCTTATATCACAAATCATTGAAATTATAATTAATCCATAAGATATTCATAATAATAAAAATGAAAAACTATTTATTCTAGGAAATCCTACTTCTGAAGATCCTATAAAGATTGGAATAAAATAATTACCAAAACCTCCATAGAGACCCGGCATTACTAGAAAAAATATCATTAATAATCCATGGAGAGTAAAAATAAAATTATAGAAGTTCTGGTTTTCTGATGAAATTATACGATGTCCAGAAGAATATAATTCTAAACGTAAAATCATAGAACATAAAGTACCTGAAATACCAAAAAGTAAACTAGAATATAAATAATATATACCTAAAGATTTATGATTACAATTTTTAATACTAACTATAGAAAACATAGCAGCTGAGCATCGACGATGCGAAATAAATATTATAAGAAAACCTTGATTCCATAAATAATTAAAATTCTTTGGACAAGGATAAGATTTTAAATGTGATTTAGCTATACATAATGATAATTGTAATAAAAATAATTAAATAATATTATAAAAAGACACATATTTAATGGATTATTAGATTTAGAAATAGCAATAGCTTGATTACTAGAAGTATAAATAATAGAACCCACACCTCGTATATCATCTGGTGTTCTTATTTTCTATGACTTTTCTGATATAAATAATGGCTTTTATTATCTGGAATTAACACCAAAATATAAAGATTGGAATAAAATAATTACCAAAAAATATATAAAAAATGCATTAAAAAACCATAAAAATAACTTATTGAATTATGATTTAATCTTAGGAAAGTAAAAATAATCTATAAATTATGAATGTGTAAATAATAAAAAGCAAATATAGTTAATCCAGAACCAATTGATGATAGAATATTCCAAGAGTTAAAATAATCTGGAAAGTCTGGTATTCTTCTAGGTTGACTATTAAATCCTAAAAAATGCATTGGTGTGAATGTTAGATTGATACCAAAATAACTTAAATAACAATGAAATTTAATATTTTTAGAATTAGAATTAGGAATAAAAGAATAAGATGTAAATAAAATATCTTGATAAAATAATATACCTAAGAAAAGAGCTATAATTGCACCCAGAGAAAGTATAAAATGAAAATGAGCAATAATATAATAAGTATCATGTAAACTCACATCAACTACTGCATTTCCTAAAATAACACCTGTGGACCCACCAAGAGTAAACATTATAAGAAATATCATTATAAATATCATATAACTGGATATAATAATTATATATAAAGTTCCTAATAAAGTAGATAATCAATTAAATATTTTTGTTCCAGTTGGTAAAGAAATCATCATAGTTACCGCAGTAAAATAAGCTCTTGTATCTACTTCTAAACCAAGTGTATAAATATGATGTTCCCAAACAATGGATCCAAGTATAGAAATACAACACATAGCTAAAATCATTGATTGAATTCCAAAAAGAATCTTTTCTGATATATTTGATATCACGATACTTATTATTCCAAAGGCAGGGATTATTAAAATATAGACTTCTGGATGTCCAAAAAATCAAAAGAAATGTTGATATAATACCGGATCACCACCAAAATTTGAATCAAAATAAAGGGTATTAAAATGAATATCTAATAATAACATACCTAATGCACCAGTTAAGATTGGTAGAGTCATTAAAAGTAATAAGGCTGTAATTAGTATAGACCAAGTGAATAAAGGCATACAGTTAATAATTAATCCTAATAACCGCATATTATTGATAGTTACCATAAAATTTAATGAAGATAAAAATGAAGATATACCAGCTATAAGTAAAGAATTAATAATAATATCAATATTAACAGGTGATAAACTCATTAAAGAAGTACTTAAGGGAGGATAAATAGTTCAACCTGCACCAGTCGGAAATTGCACTGCCCAAAAGTTAATATCGAGAGTTGGTAGCGTCTGTAAGGTGATAACACAAGACACTGAGAACTTTGATGAAGAGTTAGAGTCTTTGGCATCTGCCTGAAACCCCTCAAGATCCTAGAGCACACAAATATTCCCCGAGGTCACGGTTTGCTTGTTCATTCACGACCCCCGGATGCTATAATTAGAAATAAAACCTGAACTGGGGGAGGGTCGTGCTGCATTAGTCCACATCGAATATTTAATAATAACTATCTCAACCAAGTAAAGTACTTCTAGAAATCCATGCATCGGAAATACCTTAATTCTGTTTATCTTTTGGAAATTATGAAGAACTTGGCATATTTGGAATCCTAAATT
>JAAETO010000048.1 GCA_024228275.1 Arcobacter sp. | reverse complement strand
TCAGCCGTTGGGCTTTTGTTTGAAAAACAATATTTGTGTTTGAGGAAAGAGAAGGTTTTCACAGAGTTGAGTATGGATTTTTTGATTTAATGCGCAATGGAAGAAATGGCTTGGTTTCATTTTAGATTTAAAACTTTCATTTTAGATTTAAAACTTTTTTGTTTAAGCATTCCAGAGAGAAAAATACAGTCGCCCGAGTTGCCGGCAAGGTTTTGAGCTTCCGTCTAGTTTTGGGCGACGTGTGCACGATCCTTACCAAAGCTTTGTATGCTGAAGTCGCTCAGAGGACTCGAGATTCGGGAGATTGGGATGAGAGGGAGGCCATGGGCGCCGCGAGCAGCGAAGAACGGAGTTTTTGGGCTCAGTGCCTGGCTTGTGTGAAGCCACATTCTCTAGAGAGAGAGAGAGCGATCGGATAGAGTTAGAAGTGTTCTCCGATGCTTCGAACACGGCGGGAGGAGCGCTGGTCCAGGAGTTGGATCTGAGAGCTCATGTCATGTGGAGTGAGTCGGAGAGAGAGCAGAGCTCAACTTGGCCAGAGTTGAAAGCTTTACTTT
>JAAETO010000047.1 GCA_024228275.1 Arcobacter sp. | reverse complement strand
TTTATAGAGGTTTATGGTGCCCATATTGTAATTTAGAATTACAAGCTTTAAAAAATATCAACGATGAATTAAAAGATTTAGATACGCAACTAATAGCTATCTCGCCACAAACTCCTGATGCAAGTTTAAGTACAAAAGAAAAAAATGAGCTTGATTTTGAAGTATTAAGTGATTCACATAATAAAGTTGCAAAAGATTATGGTCTTGTATTTTCTCTTGCCCAAGAGTTAAGACCTATATACAAAAGTTTTGGTATTGATATTGAAGGATTAAATCATGAGGACAGTTATGAACTTCCAATGCCTGCAACTTATGTAATAAATAAGAAAAAGGAGATTATATACACCTTTGTAGATGAAGATTATACTAAGAGATGTGAACCTCAAACAATATTAGATATAATAAGAAAAAATTCGTAAGAGAGTAAATGAGTCAAGTTAGAGAAAAATTAATTGAAGCAACATTTGAAGAAGTATTTACTTCTGGATATAATGCTGCTTCATTAGCAAATATTTTAAATCGTGCTGAAGTGAAAAAAGGTGCTATGTACCACTATTTTTCTTCAAAAAAAGATATGGTCTTAGCTATGATAGAAGAGAAACATTTACTAAGACTTGAAGAAAAATGGAAGTATTTACTAGATTCAAATGAAGATTTTATTTCAATTTTAATATCTATTTTAAAAGATACTAAAAGTTGGGACTTAATAAATGGCTGTCCATTTGGAAATCTTTTACAAGAACCTTTAGATCAAGATGAAGAGTTTGCTAAAATACTTATATCTATACTTGAGAAGTGGAAAAGTTTATTTAAAAATGCTTTAAAAAAAGCAAAAGAAAAAAATCAAGTAAATGAAAACCTAAATATTGAACAGTGTTCAACTTTTATAATAGCTTCTTTAGAAGGTGCTATATTAATAAGCAAAAAATCAAAAGATACAAAAGATTTTGAAGACTGCATGATACAGCTTACTTATTATTTAAATACAATTAAACAAAGGTAAAGAATAGATGAAAACATATAAATTTATATCATGGAATGTAAATGGAATTAGAGCAGTTGATAAAAAAGAGGCTTTAAAATGGGTAGATGAAGAAAATATTGATTTACTTGGAGTTCAAGAAACAAAATCTACAAAAGAACAAATTCCAAGTACAATTTTTCAAAAAGAATATAAAACTCTCTTTGCCTCTCAATCTGCTATAAAAGGAAGAAGTGGAACGGCACTATTTACGGATATTGATACTACTTTTGAATGTAATTGTACTACTGTTGATATTTTAGATGAAGGAAGAATAAACGAAGTTCATTTTACTTTAGGAGATAAAAATATTGCATTTTTTAATGTATACTTCCCAAATGGTCAATCAAAAGAAGAGAGACTGGTTTATAAAATGGAATTCTATGATAGATTTTTAGAACATTGTGAGAAACTAAAGAAAGAAGGAAAATCTATAATAGTATGTGGAGATGTAAATACTGCTCACACAGAAATAGACTTAGCACGTCCAAAAGCAAACGAAAAAACATCAGGGTTTTTACCAATGGAAAGAGAGTGGATATCTAAGTTTTTAGAACATGGATATGTAGATACGCTAAGACACGTACATGGAGATATAAAAGATAAATATAGCTGGTGGTCTTATAGAGCAAATGCAAGAGCAAATAATGTGGGCTGGAGAATTGATTATTTTTACGTAAGTGAAGATTTAAAAGATAATATCAAGGATGCGTATATATTAGATGAAATAATGGGAAGTGACCACTGCCCTATTGGACTTGAAATAGAAATTTAAATATATTCTAAAAAGCTCTTAAAAATTTAGGTCTTAGCATTGAGTCATCATCTAAGGCCATATCTAATACTTCTAGTAAAGTATATTTATCCTTAGGAAGTGTTCCTTTTAAAGGTAATGCATTTGAAGCGTGATTTGATCTAAAAATTATAGATTTCTTTGGATTTATTAGTTCTATAAATCTTTTTTGTTCATCTAACATATCCTCATCAGTACAAAAAATAAACTCTTGATTCTTTTTTTCAAATCTTTTAAAGAAGTCATCCTCTTTAGAATCACTAAGTCCAAGTTGTAAAGTTGATAGGTAATTTATATGTTTACACTCATTTATAACTTTTGCACTATCTTTTATATGTTGTGTTGTTAGATTTTTTCCACCAAGTCCAAGTATTACAGTAACTGATGTTTTAATATTAGCTTCACAGGCTTTATCTAAACCTTCAACTATTTTTGATTGACTCATAGGTTTACTTATATATTTTAATAACTCTTGGTTTCCACTTTCCATGCCATAATAAACTAAACTAAGTCCATGTTCTCTTAAAAGTTTTAGATCTTCTAAACTCTTTTCTAGTAGATTATAAGGCGAGGCATAAGCTGATACTCTTTGAAGTTTTGAAAAAGCTGATTTTAATTTTTTTAGAATATCTAATAAAAAAGAAGTATCACATGTTAAGGCATCTCCATCAGCTAAAAAAACTCTTCTAGTATCTTCATATATACTCAAAGTATCAATCTCTTCAAAAATATCTTTTGTATCTCTAACTCTAAAACTTTTAGTTTCATACATAGAACAAAAACTACACTTATTAAAACTACATCCTATAGATACTTGAATTATAATAGAGTTAGCTTCTGCTGGTGGTCTAAATACTGGTTGATGATATTCAATCATTGTTAATTTTAATTAAAATATTTTTGCTTCTATATTTAACCAAGAACTTGGGATTTGATTCAAATTTTTATCTTTTTCAGCCATAAAAAGAAAAGATGCAATCATTCCTCTTGCACTGTTATCTCCTCCAGCTTTTGCATTATTAATTAATAAATCTTTTAAATTATCATATTTACAAACTAAATGTATAACACTTGGAAAACCTTCTTTGATATCACAAGCAGGTCCAAACTCTCTTATTGTAGTAAATGTATCATCAGTTTTAGAAGCAATACCACTAAAGATATAAGATTGTATTTTAGTATCAAAATTATCTTTTAATTCTAAAATAGCTTCTTCTATTTTTCTATTATCTAAAATTAGCAGTAAACAACTTGCAAAGAACCTGGCACTTTCTAAAGCTTCACTTGAATTATGAGTACATTTTACGAAATTTTGAACATTTTGTAAAAACTCATCATTTGTGTTTGAAACTAATAATAAGGGAGTAATTCTACCTATAATTGATAAATCAGTAGACGAAGATCCTGAAGGGCTTATATTTTCATTTACATTAGCTAATGTGTCTCTAGTTGCACCATCAATGTAACCATTATAAGAATCCATTTTATTCTTCCAAAAAACTATATATGATTCTGAATCAAAACTATCTTTTCCTTGCAAAAATTCATATAACCAAAATGTTTGGTCACCATAATGAGTAAATTCTCCTGCTTTTTTTTCTTTATGCCAAATAGCTTTTGCATCATTTAAATTATTCCAATTAATATCCATAGATTTTAACTGTTTTTCATCATATATCCAATGAACTCCTAAAGAATACGAATCTGCAACAAGTGAACTTAGAACTAACTCTTTAACCTTATTTTTATCAAACATATAAGTTTCCTTATTTTTTTATTGGCTTTTCTATTTCATATCCAAACTCTATAATTTTATTTTCATTTGGTTTTAGAATAAAATTATAATATATTTTACCATTTTTTTCTAATTTAAATTCTTTTGTTTCTCCTATAAGTTTTACTTTTATATCCTCATGTTTCGAAATAGGAACTTTTTCTAATAAAGTTATATTTTGAGTATTTGAATGATTATTAGTAACTATATATTTCCAAAGCTTTTGAGTTTTTACTTTATTTAAACTAAAGAATGGCTCTTCTTTCATATCTTTTAAGAGCTCTTTTTTTATATCAACAAATCTATTTGTTCCAAAAAATATTGCACTTTTTTTATCTTTTTTAATTTCATTAATATGACTACGTCCTATATAGATGTCATCTAAATATAATTTTGAATTTAATATACCATATAGTTTTTTACTTTTAAAATCTACTTTATAGAAAGCTTGTGATTTTGAATATCCATCTATTTGTAAACTATCTTTTGCTTTATACTCATCTTTTGAAAATAAAACTTCAGTTTTTTTACCACTTAATAAATTTACATTTGAAGCTTTAAAAAATGATCTTGTTGTATCTTCAATATAAGAAATGTTTGTTTTTTTCAAAGAATAGGATTTAGTTTTTTTTCTAAGACTAACTGAATCCATCATAACTTTAGATTCAGCATAAGCAATTGGATGATCTGGATAAATATCCAAATATTTAGGTCTAAAAATATTTGGTCTTAATTGATAAATAAAATTGTATGTATATAGATTAATATCAATTTTTTTAAAATCTACACCAGAACTTTGAGTAATAAAAGCAGAATTTTTTATATTAATGTTTTTAGTTTTTGAATCATAATTTATATCATAAAAACTATTTCTCGACAAATTATTTATTGGGTACGAAATTATAATTTTACTACTCTTATTACAAGAAATATTATAATCAAGTTTTGTAAACTTACTATTAGATCTTCTTTTAATTAATTTATTTAAATTTTCATTATCTTTTCTTAACTCTTTTTGAATTTTATAAATATTATTATGATTATCTAATATCTCTTGTTTAATAAATAAAGAAGTCTCTTGTAAATTTTTTGATGTTGAGATACTGCTAATAGATATTTCTTCTAAAAAAGAAATATTACTTTTTAAAGATTTTACAATGTTGTTTTTATTTGAAATACTATCTTTTAAATCTTCAATTTTTTTGCTCAAACCATCTTTTTTAAATGATACTTGATTAACATTAGAATCAATAACTTGACAAGTATCATTTAGAGTAAACCTAATATCTTCTAAATTTACTTGACCTATTAAATCTACATTTGTTTTAGTTAAATCTATTTTTTGATTTACAAAAGTTTTATTTGAAAAAATATCAATACTTTTTATATCTACATTTGCATACATTGAGGTAAAAAGCATAGTTACTAATAAAATTTTTTTACTAATACCTTCTCTTATCTTTTCTTCTCTCATAGTTATCTCCAGTTTTTATAATTTGTAAAGGAAGGGAACTGTCCTTTGAACTCCTCTTCATCAAATGAAAAAGCAAAGGAATTCATATATTTATTTAATATTTCATAAGCATTTTGAAGCTCCTGAAACTTTTCATTACTACCTTCAGGCATATCAGGATGATATTTTTTAGAAAGTTTTAAATATTTCTTTTTTAAATCTTTCTTTGAAGTTTTAATTAGTATACCAAATAAGTCTACAGCTTTTTCAAACTCTTCATAATCCATTTTTCTTCCTAAGTTATATTCTCATTAATAATTGTATATAATCTGTGAATTAATAATACTTTATATTTATTAATATATTATTAAAGAAAATTTTAGGAGATATTAGATGACTCACACTTTATATTATGTATATGATCCCATGTGCTCTTGGTGTTATGCTTTCGCACCTACTTTTGATGAAGTAAAGAAAAAACTTAATTCAAATATAAATATTGTATATGTTCCAGGTGGTTTAGCAGAGCATACAGAAGAGATTATGCCAAAAAGAATGCAAGAACAAATAGAGTCTATTTGGTATGAAATCGAAGACGTAGTTGGGACAAAGTTTAATCATGATTTTTGGACACAATGTACACCTAAACGTTCAACTTACCTTGCTTGCGAAGCTACACTTGCTGCAAAAGAACAAAATAAAGAAGAGGAGATGATATACTCTATTCAAAATGCATATTATCAAAGAGCAATGAATCCAAGTGATAAAAATACTATTATACAATTAGCAAATGAATTAAATTTAGATATTGATTTATTTAAAAAAACTTTATCATCAGAAGATAATATAAACAATTTTGCTCAAAAAAGAGATCTTAGACAAAAACTCAATTTAAATAGCTTTCCATCATTAGCACTTAAATATAAAAAAGAGATATATCCTATTAATATAAAATATAACGATTCTCAATCAATTATAAATCAAATTCATAATCTATCTGAAAATGTATACTTTTAATAAACTAAAAAGTTTAAAGAAGAGATTTTAGAATTTAAATAGAATTATAAAGAGGAGATGATACTCCTCTTTAATATTTATTTTACTAATGGATCTATTAATCCAATAGTGTACATACCAATAAGACCTATGATACCAGCAACTAAACAATAATAAATTGTTGGGATTACTGTTCTTCTTAAAGTTTCACCTTCTTGATCAAGTAAACCTACAGTTGCAGATGCCGCAACTACATTATGAATTGCAATCATATTACCTGCTGCTGCACCAACTGCTTGAAGTGCTACCATAAATGCAGTTGAAAGACCAAGCGCATCCGCAACTCCAAATTGAAATTGAGATAACATCATATTAGATACAGTATTAGATCCTGCAATAAATGCACCCAGTGCACCAACCATAGGAGCAAATAAAGGATAAATCTCACCAACTGAACTAGCAACAAAGTTTGCCATAGATACAGGCATAGAATCAAATCCAGCATCATTAATTCCAGAATTAATAAGAATTCTTACAAGAGGAATAGTAAAAATAAGTACAAATCCTGCACCTAACATTACTTTTGAAGATTCTGAAACAGCCGCTTTTATTTCTTTAAATTGCATTCTATGAAAGAAATAAGTAACAAAAACAACAAATACTAGTATCCCACCTGGTAAATATAAAGGAGTAATAGAATAACCTAATCCTTCACCTAAAATATCTTTAAATGGTATAACCCATGATTTAACAAATGCTTTTGCTTCATCACTAACTCTAGTTAATACTAAAATAGCGGCAACTAATACATAAGGAATCCATGCTTTTGTTAATGACATATCAACTTTTTCACTCATTGAATCTAATTTCATTTCAAATTTAGATACCCAGCTAGAAGGCCATTCTTCTTTTGGAGCAAAATCCCATGTATTTTTAGGAATTAAAAAACCTTTTTTAGCTGCAAGAGTAACAATTGGTAAACCAATAAGTGCACCTATAATAGATGGAAATTCTGCACCTAAATATACTCCAGTAAGAGCATAAGGAATAGTAAATGCGATACCACCAAATATAGCAAATGGTAAAATTGATAAACCTTCAGTCCAAGATTTATTTTTACCAAAGAATCTTGTCATCATTATAATCATAAATAAAGGAATTAATGTACCAGTAATAGCATGAACAATTGCAACTTCACTTGTAATTATTCTTAAATAAGCATCCCAGTTTGAACCAACAGTTTGTAAAACAGCTCCAATACCGTCACTATCTAAACCTTTGTTTACACCAATTAAAATAGGAGTACCTACAGCACCAAAAGATACAGGAGTAGATTGAATCATCATACCAACCATAACTGCTGCCATTGCAGGGAAACCAATAGCAACCATAAGAGGAGCTGCAATAGCTGCAGGAGTTCCAAAACCAGATGCACCTTCTATGAAAGAACCAAATAACCAAGCAATTATAATAACTTGAACTCTTCTATCAGGACTAACGTTATTAAAACCTTCTCTAATAACTTTTATAGCACCTGAATGTTTTAAAGTATTTAATAATAAAATTGCTCCAAAAATAATCCATAACACTGCAACTGTTATTAATAAACCTTGAATAGTTGAGGCTAGTACTCTATTAAAAGAAACCTCCCATACATATAATGCAACTAAAGTTGTAACAATATATACAACTGGCATAGCTTTTTTAGCTGGTAATCTAAATCCAACTAACAATAAAGCTGCAACTAAGATTGGTAGTGCAGCAAAAAAGGCTTGAGTGCCTATTTCCATATTTTCTCCTTTTATCGATAAAATTATCATAAATAAAAGAAATGATAATCGTATGATAAAAGTAGCATTAGCGTAGCATTATTATACTATTATTGACATATGTTCATATTCTACACACAAGAACTACACTATAAAAGCTTATAATTTAAGATAAAATATTATAATATCAAACTCAAAACTTTAAGGACTTAATAAAATATGGGTAGAGAAATAGCTTTTATAATTAATAGTTTAATAAAATGGGGGATATTCTTTGGTATTCTTTATTTAATATTTACAAACTTTGGTACATTTTTACTAATTCTATTTACAATCATTGCAATTGGATATTATGCATTATATAAATTTAAAAAGAAACTAAAACAAAGTAATCAAAATGGTTTTAAATTTTCATTTAATGGACAAGACTTCTCTCAAACTGGTCATGGAAATTTTAACTTTAAAGATTTTGAAGAACAATTTAAAAGAGGTAATTTCCAACATGGCTCTGCAAATTTAGGAGAAGTTAGTAAAGCAAAAGATTTTTTTGGATTTACTAGTGATCCTACAAAAGATGAAATAAAGAAAAAATATAAAGAACTTGCAAGAAAATATCATCCTGATATAAATGATCATGGTGACGAATTAATGCAAGAATTAAATCATTATAAAGATGTATTACTTCAAGCTTTTCCAAATTAGGTAATATTGTATGTTTATAAAAAGGTTGAATCTATTTTTCTTTTTAATTACTATTTTAGCTTCACTTTTTTTAATTTATAGTTGGTATTCAAATTATCAATTTAAGAATAGTCCACTAAATAAAAATATTCTAGAACAAATAAATAAAAAACATAAAACTCTGGAAAAACTTTCATATATAAAATTTAATATAAAAAGAAAATTTCCAGTAATTGTATCTGATAAAATGCCATCAAAACTATTTGGAGCAGCAACTTATTCTAAAAATGGGGAGATTGAAATTTATTTAAATAAAAAACATTTTCAAGAGAGTTTAGATTATATGATTAATGATGTTCTACCACATGAATATGCCCACGCTTTAGTGTTCTTAGATAGAGACTTTAAAGATAGAAAAGATGGACATACTCAAAAATGGCAAAATATATGTAAAGCCTTAGAAGGCTTAAGATGTGATAGGTTTGTGAATCATAATGATATTATAATTGGGAAAACAATTTTTTTTAAGTAAAAATATAAACTTTTTTATTTTTATTTTAATACATTTACTATTTCGTAATAGATAATAAAGTATACTAAAAATTAAATTTGTAAATTATATATTAATTTATTTAAGAAGGAACTAAATGGGTATTTATAGTTTTAATGTTGAAAATATTGATGGAGAAGACGTATCTTTATTAGAATATAAAAATCAAGTATTACTTATAGTAAATGTTGCTAGTAAATGTGGTTTTACACCACAATATGAAGAACTAGAAGAATTATATAATAAATATAAAGAGTATAATTTTAAAATATTAGCCTTTCCCTCAAATCAATTTCTAAATCAAGAACCAGATTCAAATCATAATATAAAAGAATTTTGCCAATTAAAATATAATATCAGCTTTGATATGTTTGCTAAAATAAAAGTAAATGGCAAAAATGAATCTGCATTATTTTCTTATTTGAAATCACAAGCAAGAGGATTTATGTGGACAAAAGAGATAAAATGGAATTTTACAAAATTTTTAGTAGATGAAAATGGAAAAGTAATAGAAAGATATGCTCCAATAACAAAACCTAAAGATATGGAACCTGAGATAAAAAGACTATTAGGTATTTAAAAAAGTGATAATTGATTTGATTTAGTTTTATCTATTTTTTTAATACATGAACTATTATTAAACAAAACTTTATTTACTTCGGTGCTAACTTCATACAATTTTATGCGTTCATTTGGATAGATCTTAAAAAGTTTATTTACTGCTTGTATATCTAGATTATATAGCCAATTCTTAAAATTATTTTTTTCTAAAATAACTGGCATACGATGATGTATCTTTGATAACTTTTCATTTGCATCACAAGTTAGGATAGCAACAGTGACTATATTCATATTAAGTTCAATATCAAACCATTCATCCCAAATACCTGCTAATGCCATATATTTATTAATTTTACTTGATATAAAATAAGGTATTTTGTCTTTATCATTTAAAGTCCACTCGTAAAATCCATTTATAGGAATAATACAGCGTCTAAATTTAAATGAATCTCTAAAAGTAATCTTTTCAAATATAGACTCACTTCTAGCATTAATATTCATATTTTTTTTATTTTTTGACCATGAAGGTAAATATCCAAAATGAGTATATATGTAGTTGCCATTATTTAATAAAGCAGGGATAGGAAGTGTTGGCGAGATATTGTAGTTTTTATTTATATCTATTATCATATCATTTTTAATAAATTCTTTTGCATCTACTTTAAAAGATTTATCATTATATATAGCTAATCTACCTGGCATCATTTACTCTTTATATTTTTAAAATATTAATTAATATTTACTGTATATATACTTATTTTATAGATTTTAAATTCTATTTCAAGATAAGAGAATATACTAAAATAGAAAAATAATTTTATTAAGGTTTTTAATTTGAAAAATATAGTTATATTATATTTAATCTTTTATATCTTTTTACAATCTCTTAATGCAACTAAAACATCGGCTCACTCAATAGTATATGACGATGAAGTTTTAATTGGTTTTTACGGTAGACCCAACACCTCATCTTTAGGTATTCTAGGAGAAAATAATATTAATAATCTTGTCTTTAAAATGAAAAAAAACAAAAATATTATAAAAAAGAGTTAGAAAAAGATTTTAACATAAAAATGGCATTTCATATTATTCATTCTCTTGCTACTAAAGATCCGGGTATAAGAAATGACTATTTATTAAATATAAATGAAAAAATTATTCTTAAATATATAAAAAGAGCTAAAAAAGAAAATTTTGAAGTTATTCTTGATGTTCAATTAGGCGTAAAAACAGCCTATGAAGCAGTGAAACCTTTACTTAAATATTTAAAATATGATAATGTGCATATTGCAATCGATCCTGAATTTAAAATACCAACTCATAGAAGATATCCTCCAGAAAAATATCTAGGTCACATATTTGCAAAGGACTTAAATAAAGCTCAAAAAAGAATTAGTAACTATTTAAAAAAATATAAGTTAAAAAATAAAAGAAAAGTTATTGTACATATGTTTCATCCAAGAATGTTAAGAAATAAACATAAAGTTGAAATTTTTAAAAATATTCAATTAGTTTATAATATAGATGGCCATGGTAGAAATAAGATGAAGATAAGAATTTATAATGAAATATACTCAAAAGATATTTCAGAAAAAATAATAAGTGGATTCAAAATATTTTATAGAAATGATCAAAAACCACTAATGACTCCAAAACAAATATTAGGAATGTCACAAATTGGAAAAACTAAAATTTTAATTAAACCTTATTATATAAATTATCATTAACAGTAGATTATTATATTTATTTATATTTTTTTCCTAGACTAAGCTCACTAAATTCAATTAATCGTCTTTCAACCATATAATTTAAACTATCTTTAGGGAAAATTCCATTTTCTTTTCTAACTCCTGCTTGTATATTCATTAAAAGTTTAACTCCTTCATCAATATGTTTTATTGCATATACTTTAAACTCTCCTTTTCTAACTGAATCAAGTACTTCTTCTTTAAGCATAAGATTTTTTATATTTGAATAAGGGATTATTACATTCGCTTTAAAATTTCTATCTTTTAATTTACATATATCAAAAAAGCCTTCTATTTTTTCATTCACTCCACCAATAGCTTGTACTTCACCACTTTGATTAATAGAACCCGTTACTGCAAAATTTTGTTTAATTGGAATATTGGCAATTGAAGAGAGTAAAGTATACAGTTCAGCTAAAGAAGCACTATCTCCATCAATAATAGAATAAGATTGTTCAAAAACCAAACTTGCAGTTAAACTCATAGAAAAGTCGTGTGAATATCTTGAGGCTAAAAATGAAGAAAGTATCATTACTCCTTTAGAATGTATAGCTCCACTTAAGTCAACTTCTCTTTCTATATCTAAAACTCCCTCTTTACCTACTCGTGTTAAAGCTGATATTTTTATAGGTATGCTAAAAATAAAATTTCCAAAATCTAATACTGAAAGTCCATTGATTTGTCCAACTTTTTCACCTGTAGTATGAATTTGAATTACACCTTGTTTAATTTGTTCATAAACTTCTTCTTTTATTCTCTCACTTCTATTTTTTCTATCATTCAAAACAGTTAAGATATCCTCATTTTTTATATTATTTGCAGCCCTAAACTTTGCTATATAATTTGCTTCTTGTAATAAATCAACTATAGAACTAAAATCTGTAGAAAGTTTTTTAGAATTATCAACTAAACGAGAGCTAAATTCAATTATTCTTCCTAAAGCTTTTTTCGTTAATGGCAAAAGATTATTTTTTTTAATTAATGTTGCTATAATTTGAGCATAAAGTAGCATATTTTCATTGCTCCTAATTGTTTCGTATTCAAAATCGGCTTCTATTTTAAAAAGATGTTTAAAATCTTCATCATCCTCATATAAAAGATAATAAATAAAAGGAGAACCTACTAAAATAACTTTTGCATCTAAATCTACACTTTGAGGATTTAACGTAACGCTACTTGTCAAGCCCATAGACTCTTCAACTGTTTCTAAATGTATCTTTTTACTTTGAAGCATTCGTTTAAGACCTTCCCACGCATATGGTTGAAAGAGAAGGGCTCTTGCATCAATAATTAGATATCCTCCATTTGCTTTATGCATAGAACCTGCTTTTATTAAATTAAAATCTGTGGTGAGTGTTCCCATGTGAGATATATGCTCTATACGTCCAAATAGATTTGAATATGTTGGATTTTGTTCATAAACAATAGGTGCTCCTTTTTGTTTATCATTATTAACAAAAACATTTACATCATATATATCAAAACTTGGTACACTTACTAAGCTTTGACTTAATATATTTTCAATATTATTAGCATTTTGAGGACTTTCTACTTGAATAAATTCTTCAAAATTTTCTATAATATCACTTTGCACATCATTTAAATACTCAATTATATTTTTATAAATAGAGTATTTTTGTTGAATACTCTTCATATTTTTTTCAACTATATTTGTAATAAAATTATTATCTATTACTTTCATTTCTTCAATAAGACTCTTTCCTATTTCAAGCTCTTTTCTAGCATTTTCATCAATTTTATTTTTATAAAAAAGGATATTATTCTCTATTTTTTCTCGTTCATAAATATCCATTGCTTGAAACTCTTCACTAGTTAAAGTTTTTCCTTCTTTTAATGGAGATATTGTAACACCAGCTGTAGTGTCATTAATAAAAATATCAGATTTTCTTGCTTCATTTTTTAATTCATGAAAAATTTTATCCTGCTCATATTTTATTTTTTTTTCTAAATTCTTCTTTACAAGTAAATAGTCTTTTTGTTTAAACGTTTGAGGTATCTTTTCTTGGAAAACTTTTACTAGTTTTTGCATATTCTTTTTAAATCTTATTCCTAAACCTGGCGGTAGTTTAATTACTTTAGGACTAGTATAATCATTAAAATTGTTTACATAACACCAATCATAAATATTATTCTCACTCTTTACCTTTTCTTTTAAAAGTTTATCTAAAAGAGTGTATTTACCAGTTCCAGTATTTCCCATAACAAATAAATTATAACCACTATGTTTAATATTTAGAGCAGTATTTATAGCTTTATTGGCTCTTTCTTGTCCTAAAATTTTTGTAGTAGTTCTTAGACTTGCAGTTGTTCTAAACTTAAAAAGTGAAGTATCGCATCTTGTGTATAACTGATTTATTCTTAATAATTTAATCATATGAGCTCCTTTAATAATGAACCCTTAAACGATTATAGCAATATTTTATTCAAAAATAATTTATCTTATGAATTTAATTATTATTCTTTAATTTTTCTCATTATTTTAAATATATTAGTTAATATATAAAAACTATTTAATAAAAATATATTGACAAGCATATGCTCTTTTACAAAGGATAATTTTGATATGATTCGTAAATGAATTTAGAACATAAGCTGAAACAACTACCAAATGAATCAGGTGTTTATCAATATTTTGATAAATATGGTCATTTACTTTATATAGGCAAAGCTAAGATTTTAAAAAATCGTGTAAAGTCTTATTTTAAATTTAGCCCTAAACTACTCCCCTCAGATAAGCTTTCTGCTCGTATTTATAAAATGATAAGTGAAGTAGAATCTATAGAATGGATTGTTGTACCAAATGAACATGACGCTCTTATTTTAGAAAACTCTTTAATTAAACAACTTAAGCCAAAATATAATATTTTACTAAGAGATGATAAAACCTATCCATATATTTATATAAACTTAAGTGAAGATTTCCCAAGGCTTGAAATTACAAGAAAAATTCTAAAAGAAAAAAATATAAAATATTTTGGTCCATATTCAACAGGTGCAAGAGATATGTTAGATTCTATTTATGAAATAGTTCCTTTAGTTCAAAAAAAATCATGTATAAAAGGTAAAGAAGCCTGTTTATTTCACCAAATAAATAGATGTTATGCACCATGTGTTGGAAAGATAACTAAAGAGGAATATCATAAATTAGTAGATGTAGCTTTAGGATATATTTACAATAAAAATAAACTGATTACTAAACTTAATAAAAAAATGCAAGAGTATAGTGAAGAGTTTAGATTTGAAGATGCTTTAAAATTAAGAGATAGAATAAAGACAATAAAAAAATCACAAATTCAAACAGGTATGGATCTAGCAAGTAACGAAAATCTTGATTTATTTGCAATTCAAGCTATTAATAATAAAGCAGTATTAGTTCGTATGTTTTTTAGAAATGGCAAATTAGCTTCAAGTAACCACAATCTTATAAAACAAAATAAAGATGATATTTCAATAGATATAAATGAAGCATATCATAGAGCTATTATAAACTATTATAACAATGAAATTCCACTATTACCAAATGAAATTCTACTTGCTCACAATATTGAAGAAAAAGAAGAAATTGAAGATTTTATAAAAAATAAATTTTCAAAAAATATAAATATTACAATACCACAAAGAGGAAAGAAGAAAGATATTATTGAAGTTGCCTTAAATAATTGTAATGAAATCCTAAGATTATCTAATACCGAAGAAAATAATTCTTTATATGATGAATTGAAACAATTATTTAATCTTGATAATAAACCTAGTAGATTTGAATGTTTTGATAATTCTCATATGATGGGACAAGCTACAGTTGGCGCTATGGTTACATGGGAAGAAAAATTCACGAAAAATGATTTTAGACATTATAACCTTGAAGCAAAAGATGAATATTCTCAAATGAGAGAAACATTAATGAAAAGAGTTCAAAGTCTTGAAAAGAATCCAGCTCCAGATATGTGGGTTATTGATGGGGGAGAAACTTTGCTAAAGCTTGCTATAGATATTAGAGATTCTGTAGGAGTTAATCTTGATATTATTGCAATTGCAAAAGAAAAAGTTGATTTTAAAGCGCATAGAGCTAAAGGAAGTGCGAAAGATATAATTTACTTTCAAAAAGATCAAGAAATAATGAAACTGAAACTTCTTACCTCAGATAAAAGGCTACAATTTATTCAAAGATTAAGAGATGAGGCACATAGATTTGCAATAAACTTTCATAAAAAACAAAAAAGAAAAGAAGACACTCAGATATCTTTATTACAAATAAAAGGAATTGGAGAAGCAAAAGTTAAAAAACTTCTTTTATATTTTGGTTCATTTGATAAAATAAAAAAATCTAATTTGGAAGAATTAAAAGAAATACTAAACGAAAAAGATGCTATTCTTATAATTAATTATTTCAAACAACTCAAGGTATAAAATTGGCAAAAATTGTCTTAAATAAATATAACTATTTTCATAATTTAAAAATCGTTTCTGAGCATGCTGGGTCAAAAGAAAAAATCGCTGTAGTTTTAAAAGATAATGCATATGGTCATGGATTAATTGAAATTGCAACTCTTGCAAATGAATTCGGAATTACCAAAGCGGTGGTAAGAACAGTAGCAGAAGCACAGCAAATCAAACACTTGTTTGAGAAAATCTTAATTCTATCTGATAATAATCTTTCTACTTATTCACACTCTTTTCACATAGTAATTAATAGATATGAAGACATTGCAAAACTACCTAAAAATACAAATGTTCATTTAAAAATAGATACAGGAATGCATAGAAATGGAATATCAATAAATTCCATAGAAGAGGCTATTTATAGCATATATGAAGCAAAATTAAATTTAACTGGTATTATGACACACTATAGAAGTGCAGATGAATTAACATGTGAATTCTTTTGGCAAAGGTCAGTTTTTAGGGACATTAAAAAAGTAGTCACAGCTTTATGTGAAAAACTTTTTTTACCAATTCCAGCATTTCACTCTTCTAATTCTTCAGGTTTATTTAGATTTAAGAATTTTGATGAAGATATAGCAAGAGTTGGAATAGCCCAGTATGGTTATACGGAGAACCATTCTCTTTTATTGAATCCAAATTTAAAACCAGTTATGTCTCTTTGGGCAAACAAAATTGCAAGTCAAGATGTAAAAACAAATCAAAAAATTGGATATGGAGGATCTTATATAGTAAAAAAAGATATGAAAATCTCTACATACGATATTGGATACGGTGATGGTTTTTTAAGATTAAATGAAAAACATAAATATACGACACCTAAAGGTTACGAAATTTTAGGAAGAGTATCAATGGATTACGTTTCAATTAATAGTACAGATGAAATGATTTGTATCTTTGAAGATGTTACAGAACTAGCAAAACTAAATGATACTATAAGCTATGAGATTACAACAACTTTAAATCCAAATATAAAAAAAGAGATACAATCATAAAAAAGCTAATATTAACGTCACTACTATTCCTAAGTACTTATGCAAATACTTTTAATGAAGCACAAAAAATAGAAAAAGTCTATGGAGTAAAAGAAGCACTTCATCTTTATAAAAAACTAGTAAACGAAAATAATGTAGAAGCAATGTTTCATTTAGCTATTATTTATTCTAAAGGTAAACATATAAAAAAGAATTTATCTAAATCTAAAGAGTTATTAGAAAAGGCCAGTAAGCTTAATCATGATAAATCAAGCTATTATTTAGGAAAATTATATTTATCAAGAAAAAGTCATTATTACAATCTTATTGATGCTTTTAACTTTTTTGCTAAGGCTGCAAATAATAATTATGCACCTGCTCAAAATATGATAGGTCAATTCTTCTATAAAGGAATTGTAATTGAAACTGATTACAAAAAAGCTGTATCTTTTTTTGAAAAATCTTCAAAACAAGGATTTATTGACGCTCAATGTAATCTTAGTTTAATGTATGCAACGGGAAGAGGAGTATTTATAAACTTTGGTAGAGCACATGCTTTTGCAAAAAATGGAGTTAAACAAAAAAATAAAAAATGCTTAAAGGTATGGAGAGATTATAAACTATACAAATATAAAGAAGATAAAAGCTGGAAGTTTAACTCTTATACTAAACCATAAAAAGGTATAAACTTATACCTTCTTATATATTATAAATTAAACTTTAGACTGAATAAATTCATCCATTTCATTTACAATTTCTTCAATAGATCCTTCTCCACATATCTGTTTTAAAAGATCCTTTTTTGAATAAAAATTTTGTATTTCAGCTAAGGGATCAGTATACAATTTCATTCTATTTAAAAAAACTTCTTCATTATCATCTGCTCTAACAACCTTAGCATCAGCTGCACGACCAAGAACTCTTTTAAAAGCAGTGTCTTTAGATACTGAAACTTCAATAACATTAACTAATACAACTTCTTTTTCATTTAATAAGTATTTATCAAGTTCAATCATTTGCTCAGAGCTTCTTGGGTATCCATCAATAACTACAAGATCTGTTGGTGCTTTTTTAATTGCACTAACAATAGTTTCAATTGCAATTTCAATTGGAACAAGATTACCTTTAGATACAAAAGAATCAATTAATTGACCTCTTTTCGATCCACTATTAATTTCAGCTCTAAACATATCTCCAGTTGAATAATGAGTTATTGTTTCATGTTTCTTGGCAATTAACTCAGCATCCGTAGTCTTACCTGAACCTGGAGCACCAATTATTAAAAATAGTTTTTTCATATTATTTCCTTATACCTTATTAACTATAATATTATTTATTAAAAAAGATGATAATTTTAACTAAATAAATCATATTTTAGTTGAAACAATATCATATGTAACATCAATCATTTTGATTAATTGTTCATTTGTAAAACAATAAGGTGGCATGAAATATATTACATTACCTAAAGGTCTAATATAAACTCCTTCTTTTAATGCAGCTTGAAAAATTTCTAAGTTAATTCTTCTATTAGAATCATAGCCTTTAAGTTCTATAGCACAAACCATACCTCTTTGTCTTACTTCAAATACATTTTCTAAAGATTTAAATCTTTGTGTTTGTTTTTCTATAAGTGCTATCTTTTCTTGATTTTTTTCAATTATATTTTCTTTTTCAAAAATATCAAGTACTGCATTAGCAACCGCGCAAGCTATTGTGTTTCCGGTATATGAATGAGAATCTAAAAAAGATTTACCTTCATCATAATCACAATAAAAAGCATTATAAATATCATCAGTGAACATTACAACTGACAAAGGCATATAACCACCTGTTATTCCTTTTGATAAACAAAGAAAATCGGGAGTGATATCTGCTTGTTCAATAGCAAACAAAGTTCCAGTTCTTCCAAAACCAACAGCTATTTCATCTGCAATTAAAAAAACTCCAAACTCATCACATAAAGCTCTTAGTTTTTTTATATAACTAGCGTTATACATTTTCATAGAACCTGCACATTGAATTAAGGGTTCAATTACAACAGATGAAACTTGACCTTCATATTTTTTTAATATTGATCTCATATCATCAATTGCAATATCTTCGTCATGCAAAGATGGAGATTTAGCTTGTATAGTTTTAATTAAAATATCTTCATAAATATCTTTATAAAGTCCATTATCAGAAACTGCTAATGCACCCATAGTTTCACCATGGTAAGAATTTTCTAAAGAAACAAATAGAGGTTTACTTATTCCTTTATTTTTAAAATATTGAAATGCCATTTTTAAACTTATTTCAATCGCACTTGAACCATTATCTGCAAAGAATATTTTTTGTAAAGGTTCTGGAGTTAAAGACACTAATCTTTTAGCTAAATCTATTGCCGGTTTATGAGTAAAACCTGCAAAAATAACATGTTCTAAATCTTGAAGTTGTTCATTTATTTTTTTATTTATATAATCATTACTATGTCCAAAAATATTTACCCACCAAGAACTAATACAATCCAAATATTCATTATCTTCAAAATCATAAATATAAGAAGATTTTCCTTTCTTAATTGGTATAAGAGGTAATTTTTCGTAATCCTTCATTTGAGAACAAGGATGAAAAATATGTTTTAAATCTTCTTTCATTAACTCATTATTAGTCATATTATATTTCCTTAACTTTGCATACCAGAAGAACCACTTTTTCTTCTTTGATGATATTTTTTATCTATTACAATATTTTTTTGTTTCTCTTTTCTAGCTCTATCTTTTTCTACATATATTTTTTTTCTAGTTTTTGGGTCCATCTCTGTGTAATACATAACAGCTGAGTATGTACTAGGAGTAGGAGTAAATACTTGTGCTTGTTCTGGATTCATTTTTAATTCATGCGTAGTAAATTGCTTTAAGTCATGCATGTCTTTTTCTTCACATCCTGGATGAGCAGCAATTAAATAATAAGTTAAAAATTGTTTTTTTCCAGACTCTTTATTAAGCTTATCATACATCTTTTTAAAATCTATAAGCGGTTGTTTACCTGGTTTTCCCATAAGTTCTAAAACCCTATCACTTGTATGTTCAGGAGCTACTTTCATTTGTCCAGAGATATGATGATTAACTAATTGCTTTAAATAATCGTATCCATGTTTTTTATCTGCGGCAATGAAATCATACCTAATTCCTGAAGCAACAAAAGCTTTTTTAACGCCAGGAACAGTTCTAATATTTTTTAATAACTTTAAATGTCTTGAATGATCAACTTTCATAACTTTACAAAGTCTATCATAATCAACACATCTTATATCAGCACAAGTACCCTTTTTGAGTTTTTTACCACATTCATAACCATACATATTTGCAGTTGGACCACCTACATCAGAGATGATACCTTTAAAATCTTTGTATTGAGTAAACTCTTTTGCCTCTTGCATAATATTTTCTTCACTTCTTGTTCTAATTGTTCTACCTTGATGAACTCCAATAGCACAAAAATTACACTCTCCCCAACAACCATGATGAGTTTGAATTGAAAACTTAATAGTCTCTAAACATTTAACTTTTCCTAAAGGTTTATGATAAGGATGTAGTTCTCTTGCAAAAGGTAAAGATGCAACACTATCCATCTCTTTTTCATTCAGATAATCACATGGAGGATTTTGAATTAAATATCTAGTATCAACTTGTTGATAAATACCTTTAGCTGATATTGGATCATTATTATCATAAAATATATCAAATAAATCTATGTATTTTTCTTTGTCATCTAAACAATCTTGATGTGATGGCATTTTTATATAATCTAAGACTGGTTCTTTTGATATATATGAAACACCTCTTACTTTTTTAGGATCTTTATTATCTCTTAATGCATTAGTAAACTCTTCAATAGCTATTTCACCCATACCATAAATAATATAATCTGCTTTAGCATCAAATAGTATTGGTTTTCTTAATTTGTTTGTCCAATAATCATAATGAGTAACTCTTCTTAAACTAGCTTCAATACCACCTAAAACTAAAGGAACTGTATTTTTAAAATACTTTCTAATCAGATTTGTATAAACTAAAGTTGCTCTATCTGGTCTTTTATCATTCTTACCACCAGGAGTATAATCATCACTATTTCTAAACTTCTTAGTTGCAGTATAATTTGAAACCATAGAATCTATGCTTCCTCCACTTACACCCCAATATAATTTTGGTTCACCCAATCTTGTAATATCATCACTATTGATATCAGGTTGACCAATAATACCAACTTTATATCCTAGTTTTTCTAATATACGACCAACAACGGCAACACCTATAAAAGGAGAGTCTATATATGCATCTCCACTTATAAGAATTACATCACACTGTGTCCATCCGAGATTATTCATCTCTTTTTTTGTAGTAGGTAAAAACATTTTCTATCTTCTTTATCTTTTTATAATTTGTTTTGTTAAATTATACAATGATTTATTCCAATCGTATGCCTCAACATCATGTTCAATTATATCCGCATTAATATGGCTAGTTAATGACCTAGCTTGCTCATACGAAGTACCTCTTCTTATTAACAGTTTTCTTATATTATTTTTTCTAGAAAACTTTATTAATGAAGATATTTCTTCTATTTTAGTATACCTGTTATCTTTATAATATAAATTTAGCCTAAATCTTTTCGCAAAATAATGCCAATAATATTCATAAACAAAGATACTATTATTTTCACTTTTATCAAATAATTTATTAATATATATAAAACTATTATCAAGTTCATGTAAAAAAGATTTATAATTACTCATGAAAAAATCTTTTTTATATGACTTTAATTTTACTAGGTTTTCAAAAATATTTCTTGCTAATAATCTAACTTTTATTGGGTCAAACCAAATATAAGGATTTTCTTTTCCATAAAAAATATCTTTTTTAATATTTTTACTTAAATCATGAATTATCAAAGATTTATTGATAGATTTTAAAATACTTATATACTCTTTTTCTTCTTCTAATCCTATTGTATAATATACACGACTAAAAGCTAATTTTTCTATTCTTTCTTTATCATTTATATCAAACTTTTTATTTCTTTGTTTTAAAACTCGTATATAAAATGTATTCTTTGATAGTTTTTCTAAAAAAAATTTCTGAACAGGAAGAGTAACTGTAATATTAATTTTGGAATATGAAAATGAAAATATAGACAATAATATGAAAATAAATTTAAACATATTATTGTCCTTTTTTAACCTATTAAGCCTCTAAATTTTTTCTAATTCTTAGACTTAAATCTTTTAATTGTTCTGTATCTACTGCACTTGGTGCTTGAGTTAGCAGACATTGAGCTTTTTGTGTTTTAGGGAATGCTATTACATCTCTAATAGAATCAGTTCCAGCAAGTAACATAATCATTCTATCAAGTCCCATTGCAAATCCACCATGAGAAGGAGCTCCATATTGAAGTGCATCTAATAAAAATCCAAATTTTTCTCTAGCTTCTTCATTAGATATACCCATTAATTCAAATACTTTTGATTGGATATCCTCTTTATGAATTCTTATAGAACCACCACCTAGTTCTGTACCATTAAGTACTATATCATAAGCAATTGATTCAATATTTTCTAAATCACTAATATCATCAAGTGATTTTGGCATAGTAAATGGATGATGTAAAGCTTTTATTTTTCCATCTTCAACTTCAAACATTGGGAAATCTACAACCCATAAAAACTCAAAAGCATCAGCTGGAATAATATCCATTGCTTCAGCTAAATAAAGTCTAAATCTTCCCATATAATCCCATACAGTTTTCTTATCACCTGCACCAAAAAATACTACGTCACCAACTTCAAGTTCTGTAACTTTGATAATCTCTTCTAAATCAGCTTCACTAAAAAATTTAGTAAGTGGACCTTTTAGACCATCCTCTTTCATTTGAAAGTAACCTAAACCCTTAGCCCCAAATTTTCTAACATAATCTTCAAAACCTTTCATTTGTCTTTTTGAAAAGATATTATCTCCATTTGGACATTTTAAAGCTTTTATTCTATTGTTTTTTTTATCTTTAGAAATATTAGAAAAAATTTCATTTGTAGAATTTGCAAAAATATCAATAACATCTACAAGTGGCATTTCAAATCTAATATCAGGTTTATCACTACCATAAGTTTCCATCGCATCCCAGTATTTCATTCTAGGGAAAGTTTGAGGTACTGTTTTACCACACTTTGTAAATACATCAAAAATTAATTTTTCAGCAACTTTAATTACATCTTCTTGGTCACAAAACGACATTTCAACATCTATTTGCGTAAATTCAGGTTGTCTATCTGCTCTTAAATCTTCATCTCTAAAACATTTTGCGATTTGAAAATACTTATCAAATCCAGATACCATTAATAATTGTTTAAATAATTGAGGAGATTGAGGTAATGCATAAAATTCACCTCCATGCACTCTTGATGGAACAAGATAATCTCTTGCACCTTCTGGAGTAGATTTAGTTAATATTGGAGTTTCTACATCTAAAAAACCTAATTCATCAAGTGTATTTCTAACTTGAATTGCAGCTTTTGATCTTAATTTAAAGATGTCAAACATTTTTTCAGATCTTAATTCTAAAAATCTATTTCTTAGTTTGATTTCATCATTTACTTTTTCATCATTTAAATCAAAAGGCATCGGTTTAGATCTGTTTTCAATAACTAGTTTTTCTAAAATAATTTCAATCTTACCAGTTTTTAAATTTGGATTTTCTAATCCTTCACCTCTAGCTCTTACTTTACCAGTTCCTACTAGTACAAATTCATCTCTAACAGTTTCAGCTATTTTCAAAACTTCTTCATTATCAGCTGGATCTGCTACTAATTGAACTATTCCACCTTTATCTCTTAAATCTATAAAAATAATTCCACCGTGGTCTCGTCTACTATTTACCCAACCTGCAACAGTAACAGTTTGGCCTATGTTTTCTTCATTTACGTCTGTACAATAATGCGTTCTCAAATTCGACTCCGTCTTTTATTCTTTTTTACTAAATATTCGCGATTATATCTAAATGATACTTAATTTTTTAATGACTTAAAACTTTTTTAAAACCATATGAAGTACTTTTATATAATGTAGGTTCATAATTAACTTGATTATCAATTATTTGCGTTTCAATTAAGAATGATTCATTTTCATTTAAAAGATAGTTTATTCCAACTAATGATGAATAATCAACCCAATTATATCTTATATCAGCACCAAGAAGTTTAGTATAATCTTCTATAAAGCTATTTACTTCTGCAATAGAATTTACAACATAAAAGTTTTTTCTATCTCTATTTTGAGTCAGTTTTAAAAGAAGTGGATTAAAATTTAATTGTGTAGATAATACTTTTTTTGGATTAACTTCATAAGCAGTTAATTGTGATAGAATAATAGATGATTTTATAATTGGTGTATTAAGTAATACTGTGCTTTCAATTAAATTTTTATCATTCATAATATATTTATATTTATTGTTCTTTCTTTTTATCTCTTTTATTACTCCTGTATCTTCAAAACTATTAATATAGTTATTTTTTAATTTGTTACCCAAGTAAGATTTCACATAAAACATAGAGTTTTTACCTGTAGATAATGTTCTTAGTAAGTTAATTTGTTCTTTATATGATATTCCACCAAAAATAAAATTTTCATTTTCTGTAACAATTTCATTCTTATTTATCAAAGGAAAATAATATTTAGAATTTTTAGCTTCTTCTACAGAATTTAATGTATTAAAACCATTTTTAGTAAACAATGCAATTATATTTTTATAACCTTTTTCATTTAAAATATTTATTTTATTAATAATACTTTCAGGTTTTTCGTCATAAGTATCAAAAGTTTCAATTTCAAACTCTTTTTTATTGTATATTAAAAAAGCACTTATTGTACTCATAGTTGACTTTGCATATTTACCTACAATTTTAGAAGGATAAATTACAGCAATTTTATTAAAATCTTCTTCATCAACTTTAACAATTTCAACTTCTGGTTCAGGCTCTGTTTCTATAACAATAGGTTCAGATTTAATAATTACTGGTTCAGTAATAATAATCTGTGGATTAACAGGAACTACAACTTTTACGGTTTTAGGCGAACAACCTAAAAAAACAAAAGTTAATACTAATATTAATGAAATATTTTTCAATTTAACTCCAAAATAGATTTAATTTTTAACATATCTTGAAAAGCTTCCTTTTTTAAAGAAGGATTTCTTAATAAATAACTTATACTGTGAGTAGGAATCACATCAAAGCCTTTAAAACTAACAATTTGACCTCTAATTTTATTAAAAGATGTTTTATCATTACATAAATATTGATACACTTTTTCTCCTAATGTAACTATTAACTTAGGATTAACAAGTTCAATTTCTTTTAATAAATATGTACTACAAGAACTATAGTTTGAAGCATCAAATCCATTTGAACTTTTACATTTAACAAGATTTGTTAGATACACTTCTTCTTTTTTTAATGGTAAAACATTCTCTACCATTTTTATTAATTGTTCAGCTACATTTCCAACATAAAAACTTTTTAACTCATCTTCAGTTTTAGTTGGTTCATCTGATATAATAATTAACGAAGCATCTTTATTACCTTGTCCAAATAGTACATTTTTCCTACTTTTAGATAAGTCACACAAATAACAATTTTCAACTATTGACTGTAAAGATTCTATATTATTAGGTAAAGAACTGATATTAAGCTCTTTATTTGTTAATTTTATCATATCATGGTAATCATAACCAAGAGATTTTAAAAAATTTAATCTATATAAAATCATATTCTTAACTGTTTTTGTCATATGAAATTGTACAGAAAAACTACTTTTGTAATTATTTGTTCCAATAATTGATACAATATTAAAAAAATTATTGACTTATGTACAAATAGTTAATATAATAAACTAAGTTCAGTAAGGAAAAACAATGATACCAAGTTTTAGAAAACTAGAAGAAGATTTAGAAGTAAATAAAACTACTTTACATAACTGGAAAAAAAATAGACCTAAATTATATAAATTTATTATTGAATCGTATGAGAACAAAGAAATATTAAAAAAGAATTTAGATCTCATGATAAAACAAAAAAAAATTTTTGAAGAAGAAATAAATTTATTAAGAAGTAAAATATAAACTAAAACTCAACAGCCGTGTCTAATATAATTTTATTTCTACCAGTATTTTTAGCTTTATATAAAAGTTGATCCGCTGTTTCTATTGCCTCATTATAATCAGTATAATTACCTCTATAAGAAACTCCTGCAGAAAATTTGATTTGGATTTTTATGTCTTTATATACAAAAAAATTATTTGTAATTATATTTTTAACTCTTTTTAAATAATTCTCAATTTCCATACTATCATTAAATTTTACTAAAGCTACAAATTCTTCTCCACCATATCTAGCAATTACATCTTCCGATCGCGTTAACTTATTTAAAATATGACCAAATGTCTTTAGTATTTCGTCACCACACTTATGTCCATATTTATCATTAACGCTTTTAAAATGATCTATATCGTAAAATATAATTGCATAGTTTGAGCTAAATACCGTAAACATTTCTTCAAATTTTCCTAATTGAATTTCATAACCTCTTCTTGACAATACATTTGTTAAATAATCTATATTTTTCTCTTCCTCCGCTTTTAACAAATTGTACTCTAATTCTTGAATTTGTTCATATAATAATCTATTTTTGGATTTATGTTCTTCCAAAGTAATAATATCATCAGAAATTTTAACTTCGAAATTTTCAATTATTTCAAGAATCTGTAATTTAAGTTTATTTAAATCATTATATGATGATGGCGATAATTCTAATTCGTTTACGTCATTTTTAATTTCTTTAATTTGATCTAGTTTTACATTATTTTCACTTGCTGATTTATTAAAATAGTTTGTAATAAACACAATTAATTTTTTTACATCATTAGTTTTGTCATTAAATAGTGTATTATCTTCTGAAATTCTATTTGTAGTTATTTTTCTCAGTTTTCTGATTGTTTCATTATTAATTAAAAAGCTTGGATTTTCTGCTAATTCTTTGCAAATATCTTTTATTTCTTTTTTAATATTAACATCTAATGATGGTGACATAAAATAGTCTAAATCTCTTAAAAAGAAATTTATTTCATCAGGATTAACTCTAGAAATTAATATTTCTGATAACTCTTTAAAACTCTTTATATTATTAGTTTCAAATATTTTTTTTTCGCTAGTACTTAAAGAATTAATAATTTCATAAAATTCAACATATTCTTCTAATATTAAATCTGTATTTTTATAGACAGAATAAAATTCTTTTTCATAATTTAAAGGTGTCTCTAAAGTATTGTTCGTTTTTAAATTTTTTTTTGTTAGTTCTATTATTTCTAAAATATCTTTCATAATAATAACTCTTTTACTTAAAATTAAATTATTTTAACATAAAGTTATTGTATTTTAGTATAATATCGTATTATTAGATATAAAAAAAGAGATAATATCAAAAAATATTATCTCTTAATAATTACTTATATCTATGAGTAATTCTTCCCTTATCAAGTGAATAAGGAGTTATTTCAACTTTAACCTTATCACCTGGTAAAATTTTAATGTAATGCATTCTCATTTTTCCTGAGATATGACATAAAACCACATGACCATTATCTAATTCAACTCTAAACATAGCATTAGGTAAAGCTTCAATTACTTTTCCATCAATTACTATAACATCATCTTTTGCCACTTTATCTCCTAAGTTTACTCTTCTACTTTACTCAAAATAACTGCTTTTCCATCAATAACAGCAACTGTATGCTCATAATGACTACCTCTTAATCTATCTTCAGAAACAACATCCCATTCATTATCTAAAATAATAGGTTCTCTTAATTTCTGAGTGATCATAGGTTCTAAACAAAATACCATTCCATTCTTTATTTTTGGTCCTGATTTAAGATTAACTGAATCTACATAATTAGGAATTTCTGGCTCATCATGAGGCTTTTTTCCTATACCATGTCCACAAAACCTAATTAGTGGTTGATAACCACGAGCCACAATAAAGTTTTCAATTTCTTTAGAAAGTTCTTTAAATCTCATACCTTCTTTTATAATATCAATAGCATGGTATAATGCATCTTTTGAACAAGCAATTAAATCTTGATCTTCTTTTGATATTTTTCCAATAGGCATAGTAATAGCTGCATCGCCATACCATCCATCAATTTCGGACCCTATATCAATTCCTAAAATGTCACCCTCTTTTAAAACAGTATTATCAGGAATCCCATGAATTATAACTTCATTTAAAGAAGTACAAACTGCTGCTGGAAAGCCATATAATCCCTTAAAGGAAGGACGTGCTCCTAAATTAACTAAGAACTTTTCACCCATTGTATCAACTTCTTTTAAAGTCATACCAGGTCTTACATTTTGCTCAAGATATCGTAAAGTCTTCGCAACTGCTAATGAAGCAGTACGAAGCTTAGAAATTTCATTCGGTTTTCTTAAAGGAATAGCCATTTTATTTTATAATCCAACTGCACTTAAAGTTTCATATTTATTCATATATTGTTGTGCTTCAATTTTTCTCATTGTATCAATTGCAACTTGTACAACGATTAATACTGCAACTCCTCCAAAATAGAAAGGAACTCCCATAGCTTTAACAATAAGCCAAGGAACAGTAGAAATTAATCCTAAATATATAGCACCCCAAAAAGTCAATCTACTTGCTGTTTCATTTAAAAACTCTGCTGTATTTGCTCCTGGTCTAACGCCTGGAATAAACCCACCTTGTTTTTTTAAGTTCTCAGAAATATCTTTTGCATTAAATGTAATTGATGCATAAAAGAATGCAAAAAACACTACAAATAAAAACATAAATAAATTAAATGTATAAGATTGAGGACTTAAGAAATCTGCAACAACTAATAGATACTCATTTTGTGAACCTTGCAATATAGTAGCAGGGAACATTAAAATTGCCGACGCAAAAATTGCTGGAATAACACCCGCAAGATTCACTTTGATAGGTATATAGTTCATAACTCTTTTGCTTTGATTTTGCATCATAACTTTTCTTGAGTAAGAAACTGGAACCCTTCTTTCACCTAACTCTACATAAATAATAGCTCCAACAGTTGCTAAAATTATTACAATAATTGCAATTACTGTTAAGAAATTCATTTGTCCATTATTAACTAAATCAATTGTACCACCAATTGCGCTTGGTATTGCAGAAACGATACCAGCAAAGATAATTAATGAAATACCATTACCAATACCTTTTTGTGTGATTTGTTCACCAATCCACATAAGAAGCATAGTACCAGTTAACATAGAAATTGAAGATACTGCTATAAATGTATCAATATCAATTGAAATTGCACTTTGTCCATTTTGCCCTGTTAAAGAATTAAGACCCATAGATACACCAATAGATTGAATAAGAGTAATTACGATAGTTGTGTATCTGATGATTTGCATATATTTTTGCATTCCATCACGTTCTTTTTTCATTTTTCCAAGAGCTGGAAAAGTTGCTGCTAGAAGCTCCATTATAATTGAAGCTGTAATGTATGGCATAATACCTAAAGAAATAATACTAAGTCTTTCAACTGCATTACCACTAAACATATTAACAAGACCTAATGCATTGTTTGCATTTGTATCAAAAAATTCTTTTACTACGTCAATATTTACTCCAGGTACTGGCACGTATGCCAATAACCTGTAAAGTAAAATAAAACCTAAAGTAATAAGAATCTTATTTATTAGATCTTTACTCATTATTATTTTCCAGTAGTTGTTACGTTTTCGTCTTTAATTTTAGATGCTAAATCTTTAGCAGCAGCTCCAATTAATTTAACTTTTGTAACTCTTCTAGAAAGTTTGTAAACTGCTTTAATTGAATCAAGTGTAATTTCATCAAGTTGTGCAACTTGCTTAATTTTATCAATATTGATTGAATAAGGTTTTTCTACTCTAGAAAAGAACCCAATTTTTGGAAGTCTTTTTTGTAATGGTTGTTGACCACCTTCGAAACCTCTTTTAATTTTGTAACCTGATCTAGCTTTTTGACCTTTATGTCCTCTTGTAGAAGTCTTACCCATTCCTGAACCTTGACCTCTACCTACTCTTTTAACACCTTTAGTACTACCAAGAGCTGGTTTTAAATTATCTAATGCCATCTTAACTATCCTTTGATTCTTGATAAAGCTTCAACTGTAGCTTGTACAAGGTTATTTGGATTATTTGAACCTAAAGATTTTGCAATAATATCTTTAACTCCAGAAAGTTCAAGTACTGGTCTTGCCGCACCACCTGCGATTAGTCCTGTACCTTCAGATGCTGGTCTTAATAAAATCTTACTTGCATTATACTTATGTTCAATGTCATGATTAATTGTTGTTCCATTAATATTAACTTTAACTAATGATTTGAATGCATCATCTAAAGCTTTTTTAATTGCATCAGGAACTTCTTTTGCTTTACCTGTACCAAATCCAACTGTACCGTTTTTATCACCAACAACAACTAAAGCTGTAAATCTAAATCTTCTACCACCTTTTACAACTTTTGTTACTCTTCCGATTTTAACGATTGCTTCTTGAAAATCTTCTCTATTTACTGCTGCCATCATTAACCCTTATAATTTAATACCATTATCTCTTAAGCCTTGTGCGAATGCCGCAACAACACCATGATAAAGGTACCCATTTCTATCAAAAACTACTGTTTCAATATTGTTTGATTTTAAAGTTTCAGCAAATTGTGCTGCTACTTTTACTGCATTCTCTTTATTAGAACTTAATCCTAATGCTTTAGAATTTACTGCTGCTAACGTAACACCAGCTACATCATCAATAGCTTGTGCACTTAAGTATTTGTTTGATTTAAAAACTGTTACTCTAGGTGTAGCTGCAGTACCTTTGCTAATATTACCTCTAACTCTTCTTTTTCTGATTGCTCTTAAAGAAGTCTTTTTTGCTAAATCTTTTGCTCTACTCATTTTTTCACACCTTACTTAGCAGTTTTTCCGGCTTTTCTAACGATATGCTCGTCAGTATACTTAACACCTTTACCTTTATACGGTTCTGGTTTTCGGTAGCCTCTAATAATTGCAGCAGCTTGACCAACTAGTTGTTTGTCAGCACCTTTTACGTGAATTAAGTTTTTATCAACAGAAACTTCTAATCCCTCAGGAATTTCAAAGTTTATTGGGTGAGAATAACCTAATTGTAATTCTAAAACTTTACCTTTTACAGCAGCTCTATAACCAACTCCATTGATTTCTAAAGATTTTTGAAAACCTTTATTTAATCCATCAATAGCATTGTTTACTAAAGCTCTATAAGTTCCCCAGAAAGCAGCAGATTCTTTAGCTTCTCCTACTCTTCCAAGAACTACACTGTTTTCAGCAATTTCAACAGTAACTCTACCATGTGTTTCAACAGAAGAAGTTTTGTTTCCTTTTTTAACATCAACAATAGTACCATTTACAGATACTTCAATCCCTGAAGGGATTGCGATAGGTTTTTTTCCAATTCTAGACATTATACTCCCCTACCAAACTGTACATAGTACTTCACCACCAACTTTTGAAGCAAATGCTTCATCGTTAGCGATAACACCTTTGTTTGTAGAAACAATGATTGTACCATATCCATTTTTAAAAGATTTGATTTCTGAAGCGTTTTTATAAACTCTTCTTCCTGGTTTTGAAACTCTTGAGATTTCATTGATAACAGAATTTTCGTTGTCATCATATTTTAATGTTACTTGAACAGTCTTTTTATTGTTTGCTCCATCAATAACTTTGAAACTCTCAATATACTCTTTTGATTGTAACACATTTAAAATTCCAACAACTGTATTAGAATGTAATAATGTTGCAACTTCTAATTTTCTAAGTGCAGCATTTCTAATTCTTGTTAAAGCATCTGCGATTATATCATTCATCATAGCTTATATTCTCCTACCAACTTGATTTTTTAACGCCAGGAAGTAATCCCTCGTTAGCCATTTTTCTTAAACAAATTCTACATAAACCAAAATCTCTATAAACAGAGTGAGGTCTACCACAAACTGTACATCTTGTGTATGCTCTTGAAGAGAACTTAGGAGTTCTCTTTTGTTTAGCGATCATAGATTTCTTTGCCATTACGCTCTTCCTTTTGTAAATGGAATTCCAACTAACTCTAATAATTTATATGATTCTTCATCACTATTAGCAGTTGTCGCAATTGAAATATTCATACCATGAGTTTTAATAATATCGTCATATACAACTTCTGGGAACATTAATTGTTCATCTAATCCAAAGTTGAAGTTTCCTCTACCATCAAAACCATTTCTGTTAAGACCTCTAAAGTCTTTTACTCTTGGTAATGCAATTGAACAAAGTTTATCTACGAAGTTATACATTTGCTCACCTCTTAGTGTAACTTTTACACCTACAGGATAACCTTCTCTTACTTTAAAACCTGCAACAGATTTTTTAGCAATAACTTTAACTGCTTTTTGACCAGCAATTAAAGAGATAGTATCTTGAATGTTTTGCATTAATTTACTATCTTTCATAGCTTCACCAGCACCAACAGAGATAACAACTTTGTCTAACCTTGCAGTTAACATTTTGTTTTTTGGAAACTCTGTTTCTAAAACTGGTTTAATTTCTGAATTATATCTTTCTTGTAATCTTGATGCCATCTTATTCACCTTCTACTTTTGCTACATTAGAGATGTTAATTGGCATCTCTTTGTTTACAAATCCACCCTCAGGGTTTTTGTCTTGATCAGGCTTAACTGTTTTTTTAGCAACTTTACAATCTTTTACAATTACTTGTAATGTAGATGGTAATACTTGTAAAACTTCACCAGTTTTACCTTTGTCGTCACCAGCGATAATTTTTACAGTATCACCTTTTTTAATTTTTAATTTAACAGCCATCTTATAATACCTCCGGAGCAAGTGAAACAATCTTCATGAATCCTGAATATCTAACTTCTCTAGCAACAGGTCCAAAAATTCTTGTTCCAATAGGATCTTTTTTAGCATCAAGGATAACTGCTGCATTGTCATCAAATCTAATTAAAGAACCGTTTTCTCTTTGAATCTCTTTATGAGTTCTAACAACAACAGCCTTAACAACTTGACCTTTTTTAACTTTTCCTGTAGGAATAGCTTTTTTAACAGAAGCAACAATAACATCACCAACAGATGCATATCTTCTTTTAGATCCACCTAAAACTTTGATACACATGATCTCTTTTGCACCAGTGTTATCAGCTACGTTTAATCTAGTAAAACTTTGAATCATTATTTAACTCCTGTAGCTACAATAGTCTTTAATCTAAAAGATTTAGTTTTTGATAAAGGTCTACACTCAATCGCAACTACTGTATCACCAACATTTAATTCATTTTTTTCATCATGAATTAAATATTTCTTAAATCTCTTTACCATCTTGTGATATCTTGGGTGAATAACTTGTCTAGTTACTAAAACTGAAACAGTTTTGTCTCCAGATTGTTTTACCACTACACCTTGAATCTCTCTTTTATGCGTACTCATACTTTAGATCCTTAGTTAGCTTTTGCTGCAGTAATAGCTGTTTGAATTTTTGCGATTTCTTTTTTCGCAACTCTTAATTCAGAAGTATTAGTTAACTGCATAGTTTTTAGCTTAGCTTTTAATTCAAAAAGTAGCACCTTTTTCTCTTTTAATAAATCATTAAGCTCTTGTAAGCTTTTTTCTTTTAAATCAGAATAAATCATTTTCACTGTCTCTTGTTACTATTTTAGTTTTAAATGGTAATTTGTGTCTTGCTAATGTTAAAGCTTCTCTTGATAACTCTTCATCAACTCCTGACATTTCAAAACAAATTCTACCAGGCTTAACGTTCATAACCCATTTATCAACTCCACCTTTACCTTTACCCATTCTTGTTTCTAATGGTTTAGCTGTAAGTGGTTTGTCAGGGAATACCATAATCCAAACTTTTGCTTGTCTTTTTACTTTTCTTGTCATTGCAACCCTAGCAGCTTCAATTTGTCTTGAATCAATTCTACCATGTTCAACAGCTTTAAGACCGAAATCTCCGTAAGCAAGAGTATTAGCTCTCATAGACTTACCTCTATTTCTACCTTTCATTACTTTTCTAAATTTAGTTCTTTTAGGCATTAACATAATTATTTACCTCTTCTCTTTTGTGGTCTTTTCTTTGGTTTAGAAGCAGTATCTTTTTCAGTAGGAATACCTTTTGCAAGTACCTCACCTTTAAAAATCCAAACTTTAATACCAATACAACCATAAGTTGTGTGAGCTTCAGCAAAACCATAATCAATTCTTGCTCTTAAAGTATGTAATGGAACTCTACCTTCTAAGTACCACTCAGTTCTAGCCATTTCAGCTCCACCAAGTCTACCAGAAACAGAAACCTTAATACCTTTAGCTCCGCCTTTCATTGCATTTTGCATAACTCTTTTCATAGCTCTTCTAAATGCAACTCTTCTTTCAAGTTGTTGTGCAACATTTTCAGCAGAAAGTTGACCAGATAATTGTGGTTTTCTCTCTTCTTTAATATTTACAGCAATCTCTTTACCAACTAATTTAGCAAGGTTGTTTTTAAGTTTCTCAACGTCTGCACCCTTTTTACCAATGATAATACCAGGACGTGCAGCAACGATAGTAACTCTAACTTTTTTAGCTGTTCTTTCAACAATAGTTGAAGCAACACCTGCATAGTAAAGTTCTTTTTTTACATATTTTCTGATTTTGTCATCTTCAGCAACATTAGCTGGCATGTTAGAAAATTTTGGAAACCATCTTGAATCCCAGTTTCTATTGATTCCTAATCTTAAACCTATAGGATTTACTTTTTGACCCATTACTTATCTCCTTTTTCAGCAGCAGCTACTTCAATCATGATATGCGCAGTTGGTTTATGTTTTGGTGATGCAGAACCTCTAGCTCTTGGAGTAAATCTCTTAAGAACTGGACCTCTATCAACTCTAGCAGAAGTAATAATTGCATCTTCTGGCTCTAAACCTGCATTTGCAACTGCAGATGCGATAACTTTTGAAATAATTCCAGCAGCTTTGTTAGGAGTGAATTCTAAAGATGCAATAGCATACTCAGCGTTCATACCTTGAACTTCTCTAGCAATTAAACGTGCTTTAAGAGGTGCAATTCTAATGAATTTTAATATTGCTCTAGCCATCTTAACCTACCTTCTTCTGCACAGAACCTTTGTGCCCTTTGAATGTTCTAGTTGGTGCAAATTCACCTAACTTATATCCAACATGGTTTTCTGTAATATTTACAGGTACAAAGTTTCTTCCATTATGCACATTAAATGTTAAACCAATCATATCAGGTAAAACCATTGATCTTCTTGACCATGTTTTAATTGGTTTTTTATCATTAGCCTCAACAGCTTTTAATACTTTTTTCATTAAGTGTGCGTCTACAAATGGACCTTTTTTTATTGATCTTGCCATCTTAAACCCTTACTTCTTTCTTCTTGAAATGATTAATTTATCACTAGCTTTTTTCTTTCTAGTTTTATAACCTTTAGTTGGCATACCCCATGGAGTAACTGGATGTCTTCCTGAGTTTGTCTTACCTTCACCACCACCGTGTGGGTGATCAATTGGGTTCATAGCAGAACCTCTTGTTTGTGGTCTTTTACCTAAATGTCTTTGTCTACCTGCTTTTCCAACAACCATGTTAGAGAAATCTTCGTTTCCAACGATTCCTACAGTAGCAATACAAACACCTAAGATTTTTCTCATTTCACCTGAAGGAAGTCTCATAATTACATATTTATCTTCTCTACCCATGATTTGAGCGTATCCACCAGCAGATCTTGCAATTTGTCCACCTTTTCCTGGTTTCATTTCAATGTTATGAACCATTGTTCCAACAGGAATATTTACAAGTCTCATTGCATTACCAGGTAAAATATCTAATCCAGATTCAGCAGCAGCGATTTTATCACCAACTTTTAGTCCAGAAGCTTGTAAGATATATCTTTTATCTCCATCAGCATATGTTACTAAACAAATTCTACAGTTTCTGTATGGGTCATATTCAATAGTTGATATAGTTCCCTCAACACCAAATTTATCTCTTTTAAAATCAATTATTCTATATAATTTCTTAGCACCTGCTTCTCTGTGTCTAGAAGTAATTCTACCGTTATTATTTCTACCAGCTGAAGCTTTTACTCTTACAAGTAAAGATCTTACTGTTGGTTTAGAAGTAATTTCAGAAGTATCCATTACAGACATAAATCTTCTAGCAGGAGTTATTGGTCTAAATTTTTTAATTGCCATTTATAATCCCTTAAGCTGAAAGGTTCGCTATTTCAGCGCCCTCTGGTAATGTAACGTAGAATTTTTTGAAATCTGGTCTTTTACCAGGTCTTCCTCTAAATTTTTTAACTTTACCATTTTGTCTTAAAGAGTTAACTTTTTCTGGAGTAACACCAAAATACTCTTTAAATACTTCTTTTAAACCGTTTTTAGTCATTCTAGGACTAGTTTGAACAACGATTACACCATTTTCTTGAAGCTCGATTGTCTTTTCTGTGTATAATATTGCTTTAATATCCGTAATATCTGCCATCTCTACGCCTCTTTAGTTAATGAATCAAGTACTGATTTTTCAATTAGTACTGAGTGATATGCAGAAATTAAATATGCATTAATTTCTTGTTTTTCAATCATGTAACAATTTTTAATGTTTCTAAACGCTAAGTAAGATTTTTCTTCAATTGAATCAACAATTATAAGAGTATCTCTTTGGTTTAATTCATTAATAATTGAAATCGCATCTTTAGTTTTACCAGATTCAATAGCAATTGAATCAGATACAAATAAAGAACCTTGGTCAGCATGTGCGCTAATAGCATAATTTAATGCTAGAACTTTTTGCTTTTTATTAATTTTTTGATTGTAATTTCTCTTAGTAGGACCAAATACTTGACCTCCACCAACGAATAATGGTGATCTTTTTGATCCCCATCTAGCTCCACCTGAACCTTTTTGAGCTTTAGGTTTTTTACCACCACCGCTTACTTCAGATCTGTTTTTTACTCTAGCAGTATTTGCTCTTTGCGCTGCTAAGTAAGATTTAACATATAGGTATAAGTTATGTGAATTAATACCTTGAAATGATTCAGGTAATTCACTTGTTTTTACTACTACTGCATTACTCATTTAGCAATCCTTACTTTTCCTAATCCACCATTTGGTCCAGATACTGAACCTTTTACAACTAAAATACCAGTTTCTGCGTCAAATGAAACTACATCATTTCTAACAGAATTTGTTGTATTTCCGTATTGTCCTGGCATTTTTTTACCTCTCATAACTCTACCTGGCCACTCACAGTTACCAATAGAACCAGTTCTTTTACCCATTCTATGACCATGTGATGCTCTACCACCTGCAAAATTCCATCTTTTTACAACACCAGAGAAACCTCTACCTTTTGTAATAAAAGTTGTTTTTAATAATTTTGCTTCTGATAAACCAGAAACTTCTAAATCACCAGCTTCAGTATTTGCTACTTCTATTGTTGCAAATCTGTTAAACTCTTTTGATAAATTATACTTTTTTTGTTGACCTTCTATTGTCTTATTAATCTTTTTACCAGATGAATAAGAAACATAAGCTACACCGTCAGTCACATCACATACTTTTGTATCAAGAACTTTTAAAAGTGTAACTGGTGTTGCAGGAACTGAAATAGTTCTACTCATACCGATTTTTTCTACGATAAATTCCATTTATTACCCTTTCTTTTTACTCTTGACCCATTGATCTAACTTCAACATCAACTTCTGGAGCTAAGTCAAGTTTCATTAATGAATCAACTGTATCAGGAGTTGCAGCAATGATATCAATCATTCTTGTGTGCACTCTGATTTCGAATTGTTCTCTCGAATCTTTATTTACGTGAGGACCTTTAAGAACTGTATATTTTCTGATTTTTGTTGGAAGAGGTATAGGACCTCTTAACTCAGCACCAGTTCTTTTAACAGCTTCAACAATTGAAGCAACACTTCTGTCTAAAACTCTGTGATCGTAAGCTTTAAGCTTTAATCTTATTTTTTCCATTTTTTTCCTTTAAAGAACTCGTTAGATGCACGAAAAACGCACTCTAACCATTTTTATGGACGCGGATTATAACTTAAATTAAATTAAATGTCAAGAGTTATGGTGTTAGTAGAGTTTTTTTGTTTATATATTATCCTTATTAAAAGGATAATTACCTAAATATTTTTACTTGATTAAGTGTTTTCTAATTATTTAAAATTTATTTTTATATTAATATAAGTACTATTCTAATAAAGTAATATTTTAATTAAGGATTAGAATATGATAGAAAACACAACTTTATTGTCAAATACACAAGGATATAAAAAATTTAATTGTTTTGAAATAAGTAAAGAGCTAGAAACAATATTATCTGAGGATTATCGAGATTATAATATTGAAAATTTAAATAATAAAGAATTAGTTAATGAATTATATAAAAAGAATTTTGAAGATAAATATAATAGAAATGAACATAAAGACATTTTCAAGCTATATATAGATAACAAAAAATTCAAAGAAAAAGCTCAATTTATTTATTCTATAATTGATTATAATAAATATTCAGAATTTGTTATTAAAAAAGGTGAGATTGAAAATCCAAATGAATTAACAATAAAATATAGTATATTAGATTCTGAAGGAGTTAAGGTACAAATTTATTTTATTAATATTAGAGATATATCTTTTGTATTTTAAGAAAACATTTTTAAATTAATAGGGTAAGCTTTTTTAATTAAAAAAGCTATTTATGTTATAGAATAAGTATCTAATCAACTTAAAAAATAAAGGAAATAAATGTCTACTATTAAACAAGATTTAAAAAATATAGTTTCTGATAATTTGATACCAGATGTTGAAAAATATCTATATGAATTATATAAGCTACTAGAAGCCAATAAAGCCAATGAAGATGATATAGAAGCAATGAGAGACGTGGAATCCTTTTTAGTTGAATTAGAAAATATTGTTTTAATAGTTAATGAAGATAAACTTACAAATAATAAAGCGCAAGAAGTTTACAACAATATAGTTAACCTAATAGAAGAGAGTAAACTTTTAAAAGAATAAAAAATTAAGTTAATTTATTTTTGAATATATCTCAAAAAGTTCAATTTGCTCTTCCAAACTATATATTTTATGTTCAATAAATTTTATTTGTTGAGTGTTTAAAAGTGTATCAATATCACTTTGAGTTTTTAATTCAGCCTTTTTTTCTTCTTCAATGATTTTTATTAATGCGTCATATGTTTCATAATCTTCTTTTACAATTTGTTTTTTCTTATTTAACATTTTAATCTTAGAAAGTTTTGTTTTATAAAAATTCTGTTCTTCTAAAAGCTTGTTTTTTAAGTTTAGTTTAGATTTTAAATAATTTATTTTTTCTGATTCAATATCATTAAAAGTACTAAAGTCAATTGGCATTGTCAATGATATTCCATAATTTTTATTACTATTATCTGCTTCTAACATAGGATTATTATCAGTATCATGAAATTTTGTATAATCAAAATTTACATTAATACTTGGCAGATATTTAGCAATAGTTATATTTTTAAAATATTTTTTTTGATCAATATCAGCTTTTGCTTTTGCTAAATTTAAATTTCTTTTTATGAAATTTTTTTCATTTGTTAATTTTAATATAGGTAATTCAAAGTCATTATAGTTTCCACTTGCAATAGTTAAAAAATTATTAGATAATTCATCTTTTAGATGTTCAGTTTCTACTATTAAAAGTTTAACTTTACTTGCATCTAATATTGCATTATTTAAATATGAAGTATCTAAAAATCCATTTAATACTTGTTCTTTTTTTCTTAAAATATTAATATTTGCATTTTTTAATAATAATTTATTTTTTTGAATATTTAAATCTGTTATATGTAATTGAAAGAGAAGTTTTGTTGCAGTTTTGATAAGCTCCTTTTTTTGAATTTCAATATTTAGTTCATTATATTTAAAATTTATATTTGCATATTTAATTGCATTATATAATCCTCCACTTCTAAATATTGGCTGATTAATTTTAATACTACTTTGTAAAGTGTCATAGTTATCTGTAAAATTTTTCGAAATACTTAAATTAATTTGATTTAACCAACTCTTCTTTAGAATTTCATATTCTTCTTTATTTGTTATATTATTATATTTTAATAAATTTAGTTTTTCACTTGAAAGGATATTTTGATCCTTTGAATATAAAGAAAAAGGAGAAAAGAAAATTATAAAAACAAATAAATAACTAGATTTTTTTAAATACATTAGCACCCTTTAAAAATATTTTTAACATAAATTATAAGAATTTATTTATATAATATATCATTAAATTTTATAATAATTTTATTGGTAAAAGCCTGAAAAAAGTAATATATCATCACTATTTTTATTATCTTTTTGATTAATGATCAAATCATTCATTATATATCCAATAGCTGGAGCAAATGTTATTCCTAACCATCCTAGTCCAGTTGCATAAATTAAGTTTTTATATTTTTCATCTCGGCCAATTAAAGGAATATCATTGGGGGTAAGTGGTCTAAACCCTG
>JAAETO010000046.1 GCA_024228275.1 Arcobacter sp. | reverse complement strand
TGACTGATAAAATTTTGTTTCTTTGATTAATGGTTGATAATCAAAAATTTGTTGAAATGTGATATTAAGGAAATGGATAATTCCTTCATAATATCCAACACTATAATCCTTCCATGCCAAAAAGGAATCGTTTTGTTCTAAGCTTAAATCCTCAATAACAAATTCCTTTCCATTATTAAATAATTCATCATATTTAAATATTTTCGCATTTAAAGAATCAATTCTCTCATAACAATACTGAATAATATTTGTATCACTCCTACTTTCGCTTATTTGGAAGTATTTTTTACTATTTGACATTATTGTGTCTTTCACAACTTGTCTAATTAGATTGTAAGTTGTTTCAGTAGGTTGCCAAACTCCTATTCTTTTTACATTATAAAACCACTTATCACCAATATGAAGTGGATAATAACTAAGAGCATCATAATCAATTATTTTTTTTAGAATTTTAATTGAATCTGAATTTATTTCTAATAAAGAATGTGATGTTGCAACATATAATAAATCTGATTTTGGTTTTTTGTAAATACCATTTGTTGGATGAGATAATTCTTTCATCTCTGTTATGTTATAACC
>JAAETO010000045.1 GCA_024228275.1 Arcobacter sp. | reverse complement strand
TTATTGTAGGTGCTAAACTACTTGAAATTAAGCTTGCATTATTTGCAACATCAAGAGCATTACTAGCTGTATTTTCAATAGAGGAAATTTGACCAGAAAAACCATCAGCAGTTGACTTTGCTTCGGCAGCAGCATCAGACGCAGTATTTATTTTACTAGCAAAACCTTCAGCAGTTGTCATAGCATTAGTTGCTGCTATTTGAGCGTTTCCAGCTACAAAAGCTGCAGTATTAGCTGTGTTTGATGTATCACTGATTAGTTGAGCATTAGTTTCTGCAGTTGAGTTAGCAGTATTAGCTAAAATAGTAGCACCATATGCTGAATCTTCAGTATCGGTAATTCTGCTATCAAAACCGCTTACAGTGTTCAAAGCTGAAGTAGCATCATCTTGTGCTAAGTCTGCCTTTGAAAAAGCTTGTAGTCCAGTTTCTTTTGCATTTAAAGAATCAATTGCTGCTTGCGATGCAAAATTATTTGCTTTATCACATATAGTTACAGCAAGAGGAATTGTATTGCCTAAAGAATCAACCAACCGCTTTGATTCTTCAGCATTATCTTGTGCTAAGTCAGCCTTTGAAACAGCTTGTAGTCCAGTTTCTTTTGCATTTAAAGAATCAACTGCTGCTTTCGATGCAAAATTATTTGCTTTATCACATGTAACTTCAACAGTCGTAATCTTAGAATCTAAAGAGTTAGCTAGTTTTTTTGATTCTGCTGCATCCAAAGCACATTCAGATGCTACAGTATCAGCTTTATTAGCTTTTGTTGATATATCATTAATTTGAGTTGAAAAACTATTTGCTGTATTTTGAGCATTACTAGCTGCTTTAGATGCGTTATTAATTTTTGTTGATAGATTTTTTGCTGTTTTTTCTGCATCTTTTGCAATGTTAAAAATAAAATAAATTGCAACTGATATAATTCCAATTAATAAAAGTACTCCAATTATAATTAAACCACTAGTACCGTTACTTTTTTTTTCTGATTTACTAAAGGAAAATGCTTTTTTTGCTTTCATTTTATTAGTTGATTAAGAAAAATAAAAGTTAATCTCAACTAAAATAATTAAAAAAATAATATTACTTTAATAACTTAATTCTTTCTTCATAAATATTTAATTGTTTGTATAAATTTAAAAACAGTTCAAGATTTACATTACCGATTCTTGTTTCTTGGATTTTTCTACTTATTTCGTTTAAAATTACTGGTATCATTATAGGTAATAAAAATAAAATTATTGGTAAACCAATTGCTCTAGGAGATAATAGAAAGAACATGCCAATTAAAATGAAAGCTATACCAAGTCCGATTATATAATATTTATAAAATAAGTTAACCGCTTTTTTTGTTGCTGGTTCAATATAAGATTGAATATAATCTTCAACATCATTTTGATCATTTTCAGGTAAATCATTCCCAGATAAAAGTCTTTCAGCTGAAAGTTCATATATTTTTGAAGTTAATTCTCCAGCTGCTTTATCACCTAATTTTTCTACAATATCATTATAAAATTCATAACCTGCTAAATCTTCAAGATAGTTGTTTAAAAAATCATATAAGAAATATAATGCACTTACAATTATAATTAAACCGATTATCATAATTAAAAGTGGACCACTTTCGGTTGAAAAAAATAATTGAAAAAAAACAAGAAGTGCAGTTCTATCGGCTTCACTAAACCCATATATTCCAATTATTAAAAATGTAGAAATTATTGCTGGGACAAACATATTTATTACAGCTTTCGTTCTAATTGTAGAGTTACTTTCAAGTTCTGACATTTTAAACAAATGTTTATCAATTAATGAAATAGATATTAATGATTTTATTTTTTATTTTTTTTACATTTATAAGTACCATATTGTATAGCAATAGCAATAGCTTGCTGTCTTTTCTTAGGCCAATTTTTTTTCGTTTGTTCATCTTTTAAAATAGTCATTTTTTTATCAATTTCTTTTTTCATACATCTTCTGTATTTACATACATTTGATTTATCTTTTAAAGAACATCTTTTTTTAGTTTTAGTTTTAGTTTTAGTTTTAGTTTTAGTTTTTGATTTTAATGACTTTTTAGGAGGCATCTTATATATATTAACAAGATTTTAAATAATTTTTTAATCCTTTTTAATATCATAGCTTAATCTAACACCAAGTTTCGTTATAACATTTTCTTGATCTTTACTTAATCGATCTTTTCCATACAAATGTATTCTAGGCAACGTGTTTGTAGCTTCAGAATATACTAAAGCTTGACCAATAGCCTGTTTCCAATACGAAGTTTTTTTAACTTCAATACTTTCATAATTTGTTAAAATATCGATTCTTCCGTACTTACATTTTTGTTCAACACACCCTTTTATTTCTTTTGCCAAAGAATATTTTACTCGATCATGTCTACTTAAAATTTTAGAAATCATATTTTCTTTTATATATATATTTAATTTATTTTTTTTATTTATTTTTTTTATAAAATTGTTTTGGTCAAAAATTGACACAAAAAAACTACAACTAGATTCACGTCCTCCCTATTATATTATATTATATATATATAAGTAAGAGGACGTGACAGACCCTAGGTTAACTTTAAAAATATTAGGTTAGGGTATAATGTGTCAAAAAGTGACACAAATGTAATTGGCATTGGCATTGGCATTGGCATTGGCATTGGCATTGGCATTGGCATTGGCATTGGCATTGGCATTGGCATTGGCATTGGCATTGGCATTGGCATTTTAACCTAACCTAAATTGAAAATTATTTGACCTAGGGTTTTGTCACTTCTTCATACTTATATAT
>JAAETO010000044.1 GCA_024228275.1 Arcobacter sp. | reverse complement strand
TCTTTTGTAAGTTTTTAAAGTGATATTTGGAACTACAGTACAACATCTGCAGGAGCCGAGTGTTTATTTTTTCTTTTCTAAACAAGCCCGAAACTGTTTGAGTGTTAAGAAACATGCTGGGAGCATGTTTTAACGAGTTTTACAGGGCAGAAAAGAAAAAATAATAAGCGAGGGAAGCTTTGCCTCCGAAGCCGTTGTTGCTTTCTTTGCTACTTTCTTTTATCTGCAAGCAGAATTTACTTCGAGCATCAATAAAAGAAAGTAAAGGCGGAAAGGTATAACCTTTTCAAGAGCAATGAAATTTAAATATACATTAGTAATAAACTACCAATACAACGTTAGTATTGTCTTTAGTAAGTCCTAACACAATGATTCCCTTCACTTTTTTAACCGTAAAAAAGTAAACAAAAAACTCTTCCAGCGCAGTTGTCAAAGGCGAAGCTTCCCTACAGTTTTAAATATATTTTCTGCCCTGCAGAACTCACTAAAATGTGCATCATAGCACATTTATTCACGCTCAAACAGGCTTCGGGCGGTTTCCGAAAATATATCAAAAACTTCCGGCTTTGACAAAGGCTGGAAACTTTACTGCGGTTCTAGCTTTCTCTTTTGTAAGTTTTTAATTTACACCCCAGTTGCCACGTTAAAAACAACTTAAATTAAGCAATATTTTCAATAATTTTTTGATTCGATGATACTCTTTTTTCATAAATAGTATCATCGAACTTTTTGTTATTTTTATAAAGTGAATGGGCAATTAAAATCATTTTTTTCATCACTGCTATTTGTGCTACAGTTGAATGTTTTCCATTGTATTTTAATCTATCATAAAATGATTTCATATATGAATTTGTTCTTATTGCACAAAGTACAGGCATAAATAATATACTTCTATAAATAGCACTTCCTTTTTTTGATATTCTTGATTTTCTATTGATTGAAGTTCCCGATGTTTGTTCAATTGAATCTAAACCTATCAATGCGGTTAATTGTTGTCTATTTACTTCAGGGTATGTAATAAAAAGATGTATTAATGCAATAGAGGATAAATCTCCAATGCCTTTTATAGTTTTTATATTTTCAAACTTCATGGATAATATTTCATCTGAATTAATCAACTGTTTCATTTGTTCTATAATATTTTTTTCTTGTTCTTTTAATTGGTTAATTTCTTTATTTAGTTGTTTTATTATAAAACTATTTCCTTCTTTAGATTTTAAAGATTCTAAGTGGTTTGAAAATCCAGTACGTTGTTTTTGAAGGAGTTTATAATAACTTAACATCTCTCCTAAACACTCTTGAGTTTGGTCAATTACAGGTACTTTTATATCTTCAATCTTAGACATTATTCTAAACTCATATAGCATTTTTGCATCTATAATATCACTTTTACTTCTATTGTCTAAAGCTTTTGCGAAGTTAGAACTTTGTCTTGGATTAACTATGTATGTAAGTATATTTTTTTGAGCACAAAAATGTTTAAGCAATGAAGAATAAGGTCCTGTTGGTTCAAAAATAAATACTAAATTTTTAGATTCTTTTTTATAGTATTTTTTTAATTTTGAATACAAAGAGCTAATAGATTTTTTAGTATTTAAAATACTAATGTTCTCATCTTTAATTTCAATATAAACTTGTAACGTTGACTTAGATACATCTATTCCGATAAAATTATACATGAAAGCCTCCTAATTAAGTTTAGAAGAGCTTGTTAGGGCAGAGTTTATCTCTGCCTGATTCTTAGTTGCTAAATATAACTTCACCTCGCAAAATTCAATCTAGAAATACATCTGACTTAGTTGCCACTCAAGTTTTTAATTTAGCTATTACACTGGGGTTCAGACTCATTATTAAATGGTCTTAGGGGTGTATCAATATACTAAAATTAACTCTTCTTGTTATTATAGCTTATTTGCTATTTCTTATTATACGAGGGGTTGAATCTCCACTTTTTTGAGTAAAGAAAGTCACCTTTATTTCTACATTTAAATGATACTAAAACGTCGTCACGTATAACATCACTGAATCAAACTATTAATGATATTTAAAAATGGTATTACAAAGGTATTATTAGAAATATAATAAAAAGTTGGATTCTGACAGCAGTCGTGACGATGTTTTAGTATCATAACAAACAAAATAAAGGTGACGCTTACTTTACTCAAAAAAGTGGAGATTCAACCCCTCGTATAATAAGAAATAGCAAATAAGCTATAATAACAAGA
>JAAETO010000043.1 GCA_024228275.1 Arcobacter sp. | reverse complement strand
ATGTACTTTTTATTTTTATAAAGAATTTTTATATGGCAAAACAACTATTAGATATTAGAGATAATATTATCTTTAAATACTATTGATAAAAATTATTTATTCTTGCAGTCTTAGAATAAAAGAAGTATAAAACTTAAGAATAAAGGATATACACTCACATCGTAAAAAAGCTAAATAAAGAAAAAATAAAGAGTGTTGGGAGTGCTAGAAAAAACAACTTTAAATGGTCTTAAAAAATAGAATAAAAGGATTTAATTTTATCTTGTGCTTCTTCTATATTTATTTGAATAAATTTGACTTTTGTGCCAATTTTCATTTGTGCTAATTTAAAACAATCAATATTTAAAACAGATCCTATTTTTGGATATCCACCTATGGTTTGTCTCTCTTTTAATAATATAATAGGTTGACCATCTTTTGGTATTTGTATACTTCCAAATGATATTCCCTCTGATATAATTCCATCTAAACTAGACTCAATCTTTTCACCACTTAATTTACATGCCATTCTATTAAAATCTGGTGTTATAGTATATAAAGAATTAAAGAATTTGTCTTTTTCTTCTTTTGAAAAACTATCATCTTGATAAGATAAAATAACTCTTAAAGTAAGTATATCTTCATATTTTGGAATATGTTTTTCTTGTAATCTTCTATTTAAAATTTTATCATATGTATCAAACTTTAAAAAATCACCATTCTTGATTTTATCTCCACTTATACCACCAATACCTTCTTTAATAGTAGTAGCATTACTTTTAAACTCTTTTTTAATATCAAAGCCACCTTTTACAGCTAAGTATACTCTTTGACCTTTATGTATTTTTCCTATTTTTATAATGTCATCTTTTCTAATTTTATAAGTTTGCCAAGTTGGTTTAATTATATCATTAATAAATAATTCACAACATGCACCAGTAATTGATATTGTAGTTTCACTATTTGATTTTAAAACTACATTACTAAAAGCAATTTCTAGTAGATTATTATTAATATCATTTTCTAATAGTTTGTGACACATAAATGCAGCATATTCATCCATAAAGCCTGAGTTAGAAACTCCTAAATGAGTATAAGAGAACCTTCCTTTATCTTGTAATAAAGTTAAAATTCCAGATTTTATTACTTCAAAACCTATATCATTCATAAAATTCCACCTTGTTCTAAAAAAGTATCTCTTGAAATAGGATTGAATTTAATTTTTGATTCAATGGTAATAGGCGATAAACTTTTTAAATTTTTATCAAATAATTCAAAAGTAGTTTTACCTAAAATATTCCATCCTCCAGGACTGTTTTGAGGGTAAACTGCTGTTTGATTATTTGCAATTGCAACAGAACCTTTTGGTATTTTTTTTCTTGGAGTTTCAAGTCTTGATACTGATATTTTTTCATCTACACTAGCTAAATAAGCAAAACCAGGCAAAAATCCAATTGCATAAACATCATATAATTTTGAACTGTGTATTTTAATCACTTCTTCTACACTCATATTTGATAAAGATGCAACTCTTTGTAAATCTAATCCAACTTCCAAACCATAATAAACATCAATATTTAATATCTCTTTACTATATTCTTTTATCTCTATATCTTTTAATATATTTTCAAGATAATTACAAATATTTTTATAATCAAATTTAAATATATCATATGTAACTAATATAGAAGAATATGATGGAATTATTTCAATAAAATAACTATTATCAAGTTCTTTTAAAATTCTATAAGCAGATTTAACTTTTAATGATATATCTTTTGAAATTGTATTACTAAAGTATATAATTACTGAATCAACTGAAGCTATTTTTATTGTCATTAACTACCTACTATTTTTTGAACTGCTTTTATAAAAGTCAAGGCATTATCTCCATCTCCATGAACACAAACAGTATCTGCTTTTAAAAATAATTTTTTACCACTAATACTTTCTAAATAACCTCTATCTTTTAAGTTAGTAATTCTTTGCATAACATCTAGTTCATCTTTTATGACTGCATCAGGTAATACTCTTGATACTAATGTTCCATCATCATTATAATTTCTATCAGCAAATACTTCATAAATTAATGAAATTCCATAAAGTCTAGCTGTATGCTCATATGCTTCATTATTAGGAGTTGATAAAATCATAAGTTTTATATTCTTATCAAAAGAAGAGATTGCACTTAATATCGCTTTATAAATATTGTCATCTTTCATCATATCATTATATAAAGCACCATGAGGCTTTACATACGATACTGTTGTTTTATTTAATTTACAAAAAGAGTATAAAGCACCTATTTGATATAAAACAATTGATTTGATTTCTTCTAAGGTACATTTCATACTTCTTCTTCCAAAACCTACTAAGTCTTGGTATGAAGGATGAGCTCCAATAGTTACATTATATTTTTTTGCTAATTCTACAGATCTACTCATTGTAACTGCATCTGAAGCGTGAAAGCCACAAGCTAAATTTGCTAAAGATATATATGGCATAATTTCTTCATCTTTGCCCATCTTCCAAATACCAAAACTTTCACCCATATCACAGTTAAGTCTAATATTCATATTATTACCTTCCATTTAAAGTGCTTAATTTTACCATAGATAAAACATATAAAACTTCAAATATCATCTTTGATACCAGTTTTATTCATTCTAATAACAAAAAGTGTTAAAATACTTCCACCAATAATAACTAAATTAGCATCTAAAATATATGCCAATAAAAATATACATAAACTCGAAATTACTGCAAAAAGTCTATAAAGAAATGAATACATGTAAACTAAAATACAAACTAAAATCAAAACTAATTCTAACATCATGAACCCCTAATCATAAAATTCTACAAATTTAAAGTGTGCTAGAGGTGTATTTTACACCTCTTTTTTATTTTATTTATTTAATCATACGAATACTCTCTTCTTCAAAATAGTTATTTTGATTTTTTATAAAAAAATATATAGTAAAAAATGCAATTAGAAGTACTGTAATGATTGGAGTCAAGATTATAAGTTTTGGTAAATTCTTTTCACTAAACATATCAGTAAACATAAAATTCTCCTAATAAATATTATAATTCTAACAAAAGCAAGTGAGATTCAGGTGAGTTATATTCTTTAAAAAAACTATTAATATTTTTAATAATGATTTTAAAAAGAAAATTGTTATTATAATAATATATAAATTCATTATACATAAATTCTTAAAGAAGGAGAAGTTATGAAAGAAGTAGATAATATTTGTAAAAAAAGAATTGCAAATGATTTTAATGAAGGAAGTAAGCTTCTTAAAAATGTAGGTAATAGTGTAACAATTTTTGGTAGTGCTAGAACAAAACAAACAAATAAATATTCTATTTTAGCACAAAAAATATCTTATTCTTTGGCTAAAAATGGAATAAATGTTATAACAGGAGGCGGTGATGGTATTATGCAAGCTGCAAATAGAGGTGCTTATAAAACTAATAATGCAGACTCTATTGGATTAAGTATAGACTTACCATTTGAACAATCTACAAATCCTTATACTACAAAAAACTTTACTTTTAACTATTTTTTTTCTAGAAAATATATGCTTGTAAAATATTCAAAAGCGTGTATTGTTTTTCCAGGTGGGTTTGGAACACTTGATGAGATGTTTGAAGTATTAACCTTAACACAAACAGGTAAATTAAATGGTTTTAAAGTGTTTTTAGTAGGTGTTGACTATTGGAAATATTTATTAAAATTTATTAAAAAATCTTTATATAAGGAAGGTATGATAGATAAAGAGGATTTAAATATTATTACATTAACAGATGATATGAAGTATATTGAAAAGGAAATAAAAAAACTACTAAAATAAATTTATATAAAAGCTTATTTAGTTTCATTTTCTTTATAAGCTTTTATTGATATTAGTTTTAATTTTGATACATATGATACTTTTTATTCTCACTAGCTTTTCGTTCTTCTATTTTTTTGTAAATTTCTAATGCTTTATTTTTTTGTTCTAAATTAATTTCTTTTGTATTATACTCTTTGATTATTTCATCTAAAACTAAAATATATACAATAGAGTTTACTCTTAACGATTCATCATTTTTCATTAACTTATCTAAATCAATAGCGTAAACTGCTTCTTGAAAAGTAAAAAAAAGTCTTTGAGAGATATCATCTAATCTATAAGTATAACCTAGAATAGTATAAAAATTTTCTTTGAATTCTTCATCCAAACTCTCTTTTTTTATAGCTTCTGCAAATTCACTTATAGTACTATCATACTTACTAGCAATATCTTTTGCTTCAACTACTTTATTTTTAAAACTATATATATAATCTGAAATTTTTTCAATCATAAAACCATCCAATACTTATTTCACAATTATTATATAGAAAAAAACTAAAATTAACATCTTTTATATAAATTAGAATATAATAAAAAAACTTATTAGGATAATATCATGAAAAAAATATCAATTATTTCGTCATTAATTTTGTGCTCAACACTTAGTTTTGGTTTTGATTTAGGAAGTATTGCTAAAAGTGTTATGGATAATGTTCTTAATGAACCAACAACAAAAACTTCAACATCTACATCAAAAAAATCACTTAACAATACAACAGTATCAAATGGTTTAAAAGAAGCACTTAAAGTAGGTGTTGATTTTGCAGTTAAAAATTTAGGTAAAAATAACGGTTACTTAAACAATGAAATTGTAAAAATACCACTTCCTGAAAATCTACAAAAAGCAGAAGGTTTAATAAGAAATTTTGGTGGGGATAAAATAGCAAATGATTTAATAAATTCAATGAATACTGCAGCAACAAAAGCTGCACCAAAAACTGCAAAAATTTTTATTAATGCAATTGAAAAAATGAGTTTAGAAGATGCACAAACTATATTATCGGGTAATGAAAATGCAGCAACTACATATTTTAAAAATAATACAACTTCATCCTTAAAAAAACTAATTACGCCAATTATTCAACAAACAATGAAACAAAATCAAGTTGCAAGTTATTATGATGCATTTAATAATTACTATAAACAATATGGAAAAGATCTTGTAGAAAATAGTTCTGTAAACGTTCTTGCAAAAAGTTTTGGCGTAGATTCTTATCTTCCAGGAACATCAGATCAAACTTTAGATGAATATGTTACAGATAAAGCAATTTACGGTTTATTTAAAATGATATCAAAAAAAGAGGCAGAAATTCGTTCAAATCCAATTGAACAAACTACTTCATTATTAAAAAAAGTATTTGGTAAATAGAACTTATTTCTATTTACTAAAATCAATTATTATTTAATCAGATGTATTAAAGAAATTTCTAATATTATTTTCTTTAACCATTGATATATTAAAATTTACACTACCTTTTTCAGTATCACTATATTTATAATCATAATCTAGTTTAAAACATGACAATAAGTTTTTATACAAATCACCCTTCATATCAACAATGATTATATTAGAATTTGAAGTATAAATATAAATGAAGTGAATTACAAAAGAATCATTTACTTTTATAATTTTAAATACATAATTAGAAACCTCAATATTTTCTAATGTCTCACTCTCTTTAATATTTAATTTTTGTTTAAAAAAACTTTCATACAAACTTAATGCATGTCCATTCCATGAAGTATTTATAGCAGTTTTAATATACTCAATAAAAATATCTTTTGAAGAAAGAGTATATGCTTCTATTACAAAAGGATCATGTCTAGTTTTAATATCATATTCTTCTAAGTAATAATCATAATAATTATCTTTGTCAGTTTTAAAACTTAAAATATTATTCTCAAATTTATAAATAGGTAAAGAAGCAGTTGCAATTATATTAAGTATTTTATTAAAAAAACCCATAGTTTAAATCCAATATTATTTTTATAATAACTTTATCATAAAAAGTTCCCTTTTACAAGGAACTTTTTATATAATCTTAAGTAGTTATATTTAAAAACTTTCCCATTCATCAGATGAATCATTGGAAGGTATAGTTTTCTTTTCAGAAACATATTCTTTTTGTATATTAGATTTAGGTTCTTTAGATGAGGCTTTGAAACTTGAACCAACTTCATTAGCAATATCAATACTATTTTTACCTTCAAACTCTTTCTGATCTACATCAGCAACAATTTCTTTTGCTAAATTAGAAGTATTTAATGCAATATCTTTTGTTTGACTTGCAACTGTGGCATTTTTCTGAGTCTGTTGGTCTAAAGAATTAATAGCATCATTAATTTGAACTATTCCTGATGCTTGTTCTTTTGAAGCTGTAGAAACTTCAGCTATTAAAGATATTGTTTTATCGATATTAGTATTTAAATTACTATAGCCATCTATCATTTCATCAGCAATAGATTTACCTTCATTAGCTTTTAAATTAGCACTTTCAACTAGTTCCTTTATTTCCTTAGCAGCTTCTGCACTTCTACTAGCAAGATTTCTAACTTCTTGTGCAACAACTGCAAATCCTTTTCCTGCTTCTCCTGCAGTTGCTGCTTCAACAGCAGCATTTAAAGATAGAATATTAGTTTGAAATGAAATTTGATCAATAACACTTATGGCTTCATTAATAGATGAAACCTGAGTATTAATTTCATCCATAGCATGTGTAGTTTTTGATGCTAATACTTCACCTTGAGTGGCTGATTGAGTCACTTCATTAGCAAATCTACTCATATTAGAAATTCTTTCAGTTGTAGACTGTACGTTACTAGTTATTTCTTCTAAAGCAGCAGCTGTTTCTTCTAATGATGCGGCAGCTTCATTTGAAGCTTGATTTAATGTATCAACATTTGAAAGTAAAGTATTAGACGAAGAGTCAATAATTAACCCATTCTTTTTATTTTCTACAAGCATTTGCGTTGTAGAAGTTCCTAAGTCATTAACTCCTAAAGCTAACCTTTCAATATGTTCTTTAATTCCTGAAGTATTAACTTTCTTTGTATAATTATATTTAGAGAAATCTTCTAGTACCTCTAAAATATCATTAATATTATTTTCTAAATGAGAACCCATTTTATTTAATACGTCACGGAGTTCATTTAATGCTTTATTGTTAACTTGAGTAGTTATTCTTTGACTTAAATCACCTTTTTCAAAATCTCCAAGAACATTTATAGTTTCATCAATGATAGCTCTGTCTTCATCTATACCTTTTTTAGCTTTTCTTATATTTTCATTTACACTTTGTGCCATAAGACCAATTTCATCATCACTATCAGCTTCTAATTCTTGTACATTATTTGACTCTTTATTAATATAATCAAAGAAACTTACTAAGCCTTCTTGGAATGTAAGTAATCTACGAACTACTATTTTATTAATAATTAATATTGAACCTACTAGTACAAAAAATAATATTACTACTGCAATGATAAAAATTAAATTTCTAATAGAATTAGGTGTATCTAATACTTCAGCTTCATCTATTTCTGACATTATTGCCCATTTAAAATCTTTTCCTATAGATACAGAGCTATATGCCGATAAAACTTGGTTCCCATTATAATCAATAACTATCTCAGTATTTATTTTTCCTTTTAATGCATTATTTGAAGCTTTAGTTTCTACTTTACCAGAAATAGGATTTGCAAATGAAGCTTTTAATGAGTGTCCTTTAGGATCTAAAAAACTATCACTTCTCATAAGATTATCAGGTCCTACTAAATAATCTTCTTGAGAATAACCGTAACCTTTTCTAAATTGCATTATTTTATTAATTGCAGAATCACTTATTTGAAATACTAATATTGTAGTAATTTTGTCTTTTTCTAAAACTGGAACTCCTAAAAACATTGCAGGAGCATTATTACTAGGTCCATAAGGTTTCATATCTACAAAAGTAGCTCTTTTAGTTTCTTTAGTTTTTTTAAATACTTCACCTAAGCCACTATCTTTTAATGTTCCATACATTAAATTTTTACCATAATCAGACTCTTTAGCAGCAGTATATAAAACGTGACCATTCTTACTATTTATAAGAAATATATCATAATAACCATATTCAACTAAATACTTTTGAAAAAAACTTTCATGCTTACTTGTCAATCTTTTTACAATTTCATTTTTAACAGGAAAATCACCTTTATCATCAATATCTATTTGAGTATTTAAATTTGTCAAATCATGTACTAATGCTTTAATATCTTTGCTTTCTGATAAAACATTGATATCTCCAATTCTTTCCTTGAAAAAATTTTGAATTTGTTCAGTTTTACTATCTCTGGCCGAAGTTAGTGCAGAGTAATTTTGTTTAATAAGACTTTCTTTAATCTTATTTACTGAAAATGTTGCTAAAAGTAATGTTAAAGTACTTAAAGAAATTAATATCAATAAGATTACTTTTGTTTTTATTGTCATATTTTTTATCATTAAAAATCCTTTATTATGTTAAACGAAATTATAGTTTATTATTAAATTTAAATTATTTAACAAAATAATAACAATACAATTAGTATATTATTACTTTGATAATAAAAAAATAATATTATAATACTAAATTATAATACTTAGCATTAATTATAAAATAATAATTTAATACTCCATATATTTTAAAATAGAAAAAGATTTAACATTTATTGTATAATAAATGTTAAAAAAGAAATAAATATTATTACTTTTAGTTTTATTAAAGTTAAATTATTATAAATATACCAAATTATATCTTTAACCTTAAATTATATTGAAAACTTTTCATTATATTAATAATTAAATAATTATTTCTAGTTTTAAAAACTTCAATCACATAAACCTAAATAATATTTTTATTTATTTAAATAATTTATTTTTTTTAATATTTATATAAAATAATGATATAAATTAAAATATGTTATTATGCGATACTATATAATTAAAAAAGGAAACTTATTAAAATAATGAAAAATATATCTATTTTAAAAAAATTTATTATTAATAATGTACCTAAAGAACTTTTAAATTCAATTTTTAAGCTTCAAAATCAAGAAAACACTCAACAAGAAAGCCTATAGAAATTATACATAATAATTAAAATTTCAAATACAGGACTAAATATGATTAACATTTTCAAAAAAAATGAATTAAAAAATATATATTATATAATATTAGGCTCAATTTTTATATCTTTAGCTGTAGTACTATTTTTTATTCCAAATAATTTTACTACAGGGGGAACACCAGGTATAGCAATACTTTTACATCACCTAAGTGGTTTCTCAATTGGTTCTATGGTAATTGCTATTAATATTCCACTTCTTATTTTTGGGATTAAATACTTAGGTAAGATATTTGCTATAAGAACAATAATAGCCATATTTTTTATTTCATTGTTTATAGATTTATTTTCAAAAATTTTGATTTTTCAGAATATTGTAAATAATATACTATTAGCTTCAGTTTTTGGAGGATTAATTATTGGGCTTGGAGTTGGATTAATTATAAAAGGAAACTCAAGTGCTGGTGGTTCTACTATTTTAGCAAGAGTTATATCTTCAAAATCACATATAAAACCATCACAGGTTATTCTTTTTATTGATGTCATAATCGTACTTTTATCAATATATGTTTTTAAGGACTTTGAAAAAGCTTTATGGAGTATAATGAGTATATATGTAACGGCAAAAGCAATAGATGTTGTTCTAACTGGAACAATAAGTACCAAAGTAATACATATAGCAACTAACAATTCACAAGTTTTAAGTAAAAAAATATCTCAATCACTTAAAATTGAAGGAACTATAATAAAAGGTATATCTTTTGATAAAAATGAAAATAAAACAGTTATTTTTTTAGTATTAGATGTAAAAAAACTTGGATTATTAAAAGAGATTATTGAAGAAAATGATCCTGAAGCTTTTATGATAGTTATGGAAGCATCTGATATGTTAGGGCGTGGCATTAAATAGATATGCTTTAAAATAAATTAAAACTTTTTATTTAGTAATATCTAATGCTAATTTTTAAATTTTCCTAGATAATATACTGTTAAAATATTTTATAAAAGGGTATTTATGAAAATAGCTATTCCAGTAAAAGATGAAAATCTAATATTTTTTCCAAATGCAGGACATACTCCTAAATTTGCAATTTATTCTATGAGTGGTTTGGGTAAATTTAAATCTTTTAAATTAGAAGATATAATTACTAATCCTAGAACTGATATTGATCAAAGTAAAGATGAAGAAAAGCATAATTGTAATCATAGCCATAATGATATGGAACATATAGAACAACACAATAAAATGGGAAGAGCGTTAACAAACTGCAATTATATTGTTTTAAAAAGTGCATGTAAAAATACGGCAAAATCTTTTATTTCTCAAGGTATTAAATTAATTAAGTATAATGGAGACTCTTTTAAAACAGATTCAATATTAAAAGAAATTTCAAATAAATTTTCATAAAATTAATAAGAAGTGTAATACTTCTTTTTATTTATTAAAACTTGTGCATTTGATACTATATCCATAATAAGTTCATCATTAACATTAGAAAACTTTTCTATTATTAAATCACAAACTTCAAAAAGCTCATTATTTCTATGTAGTTCACATAATAATACTGATTTATTATAAAGTGCAATTGCAACTTGATTTAAAATTTTACCACTGCAATTTTCAAATCTATATACAATTTCGTCATAAATCTCTAGAGCTTTTACATTTTTGTTCTTATTTTTTAAGATACTAGCTTTATTAACTAAAGATTTTGCTACTAAATCTAGAATTCTATTGTTTTTACTATTAATGAATTTTGATATAAAAATATCGTAAGTATCTATTGCATTATTCAAATTATTACTTTTTTCATATATTTTAGCAATATTTAAATATGATAATGAAACTTGAATTAAAATACTTTCATTAGAAGAGTATTCAAAATTTCTAATAAGTTCTTTATAAACTAAAATAGCACTTTGTTCATTTT
>JAAETO010000042.1 GCA_024228275.1 Arcobacter sp. | reverse complement strand
AGCATTATTAATGATTTATCAAAATATGGTATAGTTAATATTAGAAATGCTTATGGAAACTGGAAAGATAAAAGACTTCAAGGTTGGGAAGATGTTTTACAAAACTATTCTATAAAACCTATTCAACAATTTTCATATACAAGTGGTAAAAATGCTAGTGATATAGCCATAGTTATTGATGCTATGGATTTATTATATACAAAAAATTTAAATGCAATTGCATTGGTTACTAGTGATAGTGATTTTACTCCTGTAGTTTCAAGAATTTTAGCAAATGGTTTAACTGTATATGGATATGGAGAGTCTAAAACACCTAATCCTTTTGTAAATGCCTGCTCACAATTTATTTATGTAGAGAAACTTTATGATTATTCAGAAGAAGAAATCATAAAAAATAAGTCAGATAAAGTTGCTAGTAAAACTACCCTAAGACAAGACACGAAATTGGTTCAAATATTAAGAAAAGCAGTTGAGCAAACTTCTGATGATAGTGACTGGTCAAATATTGCAAAAGTAGGTTTATATATTAATCAAAACTCATCTTTTTCACCAATTAATTATGGATATAAAAAATTAGGAGAACTCTTAAAAGCAATTGATTTATTTCAAATTGATATGAGAGGTGATCATCAAACAATAATGTTTATTAAAGATAAAAGACTTATTAGAAATAAGTCTCATAACCATAAATAGATTATATAAACATATCAGAATTTTATTTAATTAGTTGATATTATGATTGATACATTTATTTTCAGCCTATAAAAAAGTATAGAATCACTAATTTTTAAAGTGTAAATCAAGTAATTTTTCTAAAACCTCTGATAACTCTTCGTCATCGCTAAGTGATTCAACTATTGAGTGCATACAAGCTTCTTTTTTATTAAAACCTTTACTCATAAGTTTTGCGGCATAAACTAAAAGTCTTGTTGACACAGCTTCTTGAATATCAGTATCTGACAATTGTCTGATTTCACCTGCAATTGATACTAGTTTTATTGCTGTTTGTTCATCTATACCACTCTCATTTATAATTATCTCTTTTTCTATATCTGCTTTAGGATAATCAAAACTCATTGAAATAAAACGTTGTTTTGTACTAGGTTTCATTCCTTTTAATACATTTTGATATCCTGGATTATATGATACAACTAACATAAAATCGGGATGAGCTTGAATAACTTCGCCTGTTCTATCAATTGGTAAAACCCTTCTATAATCTGCAAGTGAGTGTAAAATCACAGTTGTATCTTTTCTTGCTTCTATTATTTCATCTAAATAACAAATCCCACCTTCTCTTACTGCTTTTGTAAGTGGGCCATCTTGCCAAAATGTACCATTTTCATTTATTAAATGTCGTCCTAATAAATCAGCAGCACTTAAATCATCATGACAAACTACTGTATAAACTTTTTTATTTAATTTCTCACCCATAGATTCTATAAATCTTGTTTTTCCACAACCTGTTGGGCCTTTAATAAGTACTGGTAAATTCATATTTGCAGCAGCTTCAAATAGATTTGATTCATTATTTTGTTCTAAATAATACGTGTTATTAATCATTTTATTCCTTTATTTTGTTAAATTCATATATATTTCCGGTAAAACTTTTGGTAGTCTTTTTGAATCTCGAATAAGTGCAAAACCATTTTTACCAAATAAATAAGTTAAATAATCTTTTGCTTCTAAATCAATTGTTACACAAAATGGAGTTATTCCCTTTTTTTTAGCTTCTTGTATAGCTTTTTTAGTATCTTCTATTCCATATCTACCATCATATTTATCTACATCATTTGGTTTTCCATCACTAACTATTAAGAGTAATTTATTCTCAGTTTTTTGTTTTTCTAAAATCTTACTTGATTCCCTAATTGCAGCACCTAACCTTGTATAATAACCTGGTTTTATGCTATCAATTCTTCCACGAATTAAGTTTGAATATTTCTCTTGAAAATTTTTAATAATATGAAAACGAACATTTGTATTTTTCAAGCTTGAGAAAGCATAAATTGAAAAATTATCTTGTAATTTTTCTAATGCCTCTGAAAAGACTAATAATCCGTCTTTTATCATATCAATTACTCTAATATCACTAGTAATACCAGCTTCAGTTGAAAGTGAAATATCTGCTAAAATTAAAGTACTCATGTCTCTTGCTTTTTTCTCAAAAGATTCAAAAAAGTTTTGTTTATGACCTTCTTTATTTTCATGCCCTTTATAATCAATCCATGAATCAATATTTAATTCATCACCATAAGTAAGGTTCGTGTTTTTTATTCTATCTAGTTGCATTAAATCAAGTTCATGCTGAACTCTTTTTAACTCTCTTTTTAGCCTATTAGGAAATTTTATTTCTGCAATATTATTAGTAATTAATGGTTTAATATTTACATAGTTTTTTATATAATCATTTTTGATATAGTCCCATTCATCTAAGAAAAAACCTTTCCCTAGCGGAACTTCCTCTTGAATATTTGAAGAAACATCTAAATCCATTTTTATTCGAGCATTTAGATTTGCTTTTTTTCTACCAAGCGTTATTTCATCTAGATCTTCTGCATTATATAAAGCATCTTCATCAAAACTATCATCTTCACTTCTATCTACATTTACTTGTTCTAATATACTCATAAGTCCATCAGGCAAAAAAACTAATAAACCATCAGTTTTTTTCTTATCATCCATTTGACTAACTTGTTTTTTCATTTGCAATGTTTCAGTTTTTGATATATCTTTTTTTTGGTCTTTATTTTTTTCATCATCTTCATCTTCAAAATTTTCTAAAACTTTTGTATTCTTTAAATCTGGATAAATCCACATATCAAAAGGTTGCATATTTATTTGTGCATTTTCTAAGTCTTCTTCATTTAAAGACTTAATAAATGACAATTCACTATATTTCGAAAAAAGTTCATTTGAACATCTTTTATAAAAGCTTTGAAAACCAGTATATTTCTGTAATATATCTTTTGTATTTTTAATATTCTGTTGTATTAGATTTTCTTTATTTATATTTGATTTACTCATCATTGCAATTAACCAAAAATATAACATTTCATTATCTTGTTTTTTTGAAAAACAAGATAATGAAGCGGGAAGATAAAGTGCTTTTTCATCCTGCCAAGGGAGAAAAAAGTTTTTACCAACTCCTGAAACTTTTTCAAGAAAACTTCTGTGTTTATAAATAGAACGTTTATCGGTAATAAGAATATCTTTTAATTTATCACCTCCTAGAAGGTGATAAAAGATTTTTAAACTTTTTTTTAAATCAGAAAAATATACTTTTTGCTCATTAAAACTATGAGTAGTTTTATTAACAATATATTTATCCCAAACTTTACCAATATGCTCTTCCATTTAAAACCTTTTTTTATTTACTTAGTACTGGTTGTTTTACAAAGAAACTATATAAATATGTAACTAAACCTGCAAATGTTATTAGTCCAAATCCAAGTCTAAATACATAAACTGGAATAATCTCAGCTTGAGTTGCCATGAAACTAAGTGCTTCACCACTATCAGGCCATCTTTGTAAAATAATTTGCCATGTTCCAGCAACTGTAAGTGCTAGTGTAACACCTAACATTCCTATTACCATTAGCCAAAAACCAATTCTTTCAATATTTTGTGATTTTTGAGAATTTCCTTTTAGTCGACCTCTAATTATAGGCATAGCATAAGATATTATTGTAAACATAATCATTATATATGCACCAAAAAATGCTAGGTGTCCATGTGCTGCTGTTAACTGTGTTCCGTGAGTATAATAATTTACAGGCGCTAAAGTATGAATAAATCCCCAAACTCCTGCACCTAAAAATGCAATTACGGCGGTACCTTTTGCCCAAGTTAAAGCAATTTTATTTTCATGATCAATTCTTCTTTTTTTCTCCATTGAAAAGGCATATAAAATCATTAAAAAGAAAGGTAAGGGTTCAACTGATGATGCAATAGATCCAATCCATAACCAATAATCAGGTGTTCCAATAAAGAAAAAGTGATGTCCTGTCCCTAAGATTCCAGATACTAAAGTCATTGCAATAATTAAGTATAACCATTTATCAATATGTTCTCTATCCACTCCAGTAACTTTTATAAGCACAAAAGATAAAATCGCACCCATAATTAATTCCCAAACACCTTCAACCCATAAGTGAATTACAAACCACCAAAAGAATTTATCAACTGCCAAGTTTTCTGGTAAATAAAAAGCAAACAAAAAGAAAAAAGCCATACCTACTAAACCTGTCAATAAAACAACAGTAATAACAGTTCTTCTTCCTTTTAATACTGTCATTGCAATATTAAGTATAAATGATAAAACAACAATAACTATACCTATTTTTGTAATAGTTGGTTGTTCTAAAAATTCACGTCCCATCGTTGGTAAGAGATTGTTATATGTAATCTCTGCAAGTGTTGCATAAGGTACAAGTAAATACCCTAAAATTGTAGCAACCCCAGCTGCCGCAAATACCCAAAATGTAATAATTGCTAATTTTGGACTCCAAAGTTCTCTCTCTGATTCTTCAGGAACTAAATAATAAGCTGCTCCCATAAATGCAAATAGTATTAATACAATAAGTAAATTTATGTGTACCATTCTTGCTACATTAAAAGGAATTAAAGGAAATAAAAAATCTCCATTTATATATTGTAATCCTAAGATTAAACCAAAAAGTATCTCTCCTGCTAAAAGAACTAATGCAAAAATAAAATATGGCTTTGCTACCATTTGTGAATTATATTTCATACTTTCTTTATCCTTCAATATTTGGTGGCCACTCATTATCATCTATTTTTGATGTCCAAATCAAAAAGTTTGATAAATCATTAACTTCATCATTAGTTAAATTAAATTGAGGCATTTTTCTTCTATTTTTTATATCTAATGGTTGAGCTGCCATCCATCCTTGCATATAAGATTTAAAAGCTTCATCATCTCCTCCTCCTAATCTATCAAATGCATTTGCAAGTTCAGGAGCATAGTAAGCACCTTCTCCCATAATCGTGTGACAGCCTACACAGTTGTTAACTTCCCATAAATGTTTTCCATTACTTACGGACTTTGTAATATTCTGTTCATTTGTTAATTCAGGGAACTTTTTAACAGTATCACATGTTAAAGCAGTAAATACCAAGATAACGAAAATACTTCCGCCAAAATAAATATTTCTAGCCATATTTTTGGTTATACGTTCAGTCATTTTTTTCCTTTTTATATATTCTACCTTGAGGTAGTAATTGTGTATAATATCAAAAGAATTTTAATTCTACCTTATGGTAGTAATTAAAAAAAGTATAATTTCTACTTCTAAGTAGAATTAATTAAGAAGTGGAAATAAATATAATAAATTTTTAATATATATTAATTATTTTTGCTGTAAACTAATTTTAACAAAAGGGAACTAATGGAACTTAACACTACTACTAAATATGCAATAAGAGTATTATGTTATATAGCTAAAAATGGAAAAGAAAGATTATACAGTGCAAAAGAATTATCTGATATTTTACATATACCATATAAGTTTCTAACAAAGATCATGAATGAGTTAGTTAAATCAGATTATATTATCTCAATAAGAGGAAGAGAAGGTGGATACCAATTAGCTAAACCTTCTAGTGAAATTAGCATCTACAATATACTTGATACTTTTAGAGATTTAGAAGATGAAAAGAAATGTCTTTTAGGAATTGGTGTTTGTGATCATAAAAATAAATGTCTTTTGCATGATCAGAGTTTTAAACCTAGGAAGATTCTTAGACAAATGTATAAAAATACTACTCTAGATAAGCTTGAAGAAAATGAATTTAAACTTTAACAATAGCTAAGTTTTTTTATATTGATAGATAGTTTATATTATTAATTCTAAAAATCATATTTCTGTTTTTAGGTAAAACAATATTTGATGTTACTCTTTTTTAATATGTATGTGCTCAAATATTTTGAACGTATATCTAATCTTCAAGTTTCAGTTTATTGTATAATAAGCTTTTAAAGATTTGTAAAAGTCAATAAAACCTTGGCTACTAAATGAATCTCATTTTTTTTATAAACTAAATGTGAAAAATCTGGATTTATAGAAACAAAAGTTTCATCTTTTATATTATATTTTTTCACCCACATTTTATTTTCATAATATAAAAGATAAATTCCCTCATCTTCAAGAGTTTTATTTGACAAGTCTGTAACTATTACTGACCTATCTTGAATAAGTGCTTGCATAGATTTGCCATCTATTATAAGTGCAAAAAGTGAAGATTCATTAAAATCTTTTTTTATTAGGTTTTTTGAAAAGATTAACTCTTTTGTTTTTTCATTATCGTATATATCTGTATATTCTAATTTTATTGTATTCATATTTTAAATCTTTAATATTTATTATTCGTATAAAATTATATTTAAAGTTTTGTTAAGAGTTTTTAAGATAGCTTTTTGATAAAATATTCTTGCTGATTTAAGCAAAAATATAAAGATTTTTATTATATAAAGAGGATATTAAATGATAGAACCACATACTAGTATTATTTCAACAATCTCCACACTAATTGAATTAGCAGTAGCACCTGTCTTTTTATTAGCAGGTGTAGCTGGGTTATTAAATGTTTTTATTGGAAGATTAACTAGAATTATTGATAAGCTTGAAAGAATTGATAGTTTAGAAATTCCAGAAAATGAATTTAATAAAAAAGATTTTTTTACAAAAAGAAGAGCTTTTTTAGTAATGAGAATGCAAAATACAAATTTAGCAATATTTTTTTGTACGGCAACTGGTCTAATGGTGTCATTAGTTATTATTACTATATTTTTTACTGCCATATTATCTTTTAATGCTCAAACTCTCATATCCATGTTATTTGTTTTAGCAATGTTTAGTTTAATAGTTGCATTATTATTGTTTTTAAGAGAAATCTATTTTACTACTTCATATATTAAAGAAAAAAAAGAAGATCACAGTTTTAATCTAAATAAATAGATTATTAATATTTTTGTATAAACTAATTTATTTTATAAGGAGAATTATATAATGAATTGGTTAAAAAGAATACCTCTTGCACATAGAGGCTTGTATGATAATGTAAATGTCCCAGAGAATTCAATTTCTGCATTTAAAAATGCGGTAGAAAAAGGATACGGAATTGAGTTAGATGTAAGGCTTACAAAAGATAAACAAGTAGTTGTATTTCACGATAGTAACTTACTTCGTTTATCAAAAAGCGATAAAAATATTAAAGATATATTATATAAAGATTTAAACGATTTTAAGCTTTTTAATACAAGTAAAAAAATACCTTTATTAAAAGATGTTTTAAAAATCATAAATGGAAAAGTACCCTTATTAATTGAAATAAAAAATTATGAAGATAGTGGATATTTTGAAGAAAAAGTATATGAGCTTATAAAAGATTATAAAGGTGTTTTTGGAATTTGCTCTTTTAATCCAAATGTAATATTATATTTTCGTAAAAATTATCCAGAAATTAAAAGAGGTTTGATTTATGGTAATTTCAATAAAAGTGAAAAAAAATATATAAATTTTATTTTCTTATATAGATATATAAAAATAAAACCCAACTTTATTTCTGTAGATTTTTATCTACTAAATACATTTATATCAAAAATGTGTAATTTTCTTAATCTACCTT
>JAAETO010000041.1 GCA_024228275.1 Arcobacter sp. | reverse complement strand
ATATGTTGTTGGACTTTTTAATAAAATAGGTTGTAAATATGAAGTATTTGATGATGGTCAAACATTATTAGAAAGACTTAAAACTATTGACTTAGATGATATTGGTTTAATAATTTCTGATATAGAGATGCCTATAATGGATGGATTAACATTACTTGGAAATATAAAAAAAGAATATAAAAACTTTGATATTCCTTTTATAATAAATACCAATATGGCGAACAATGCAGTAATTAAGAATGCAAAAGAATTAGGAGCTGTTGATATAGTAAAAAAGCTTGACGTGTCAAAACTTCAAGAATCAATAATAAAGTATTATAAAAGATGATCCCAATAATTATAGAAACTGCTATTATAATAAATGACAATGAATTTAGAAAGTTAAAAGAATTAATTTATAAACACAGCGGTCTATTTATAGAAAATGATAAGAAAGAATTTCTACAAAATAAATTAAGTTCTCATGCAAAAAAATTAAAGCTTGAATCTTTTACAAAGTATTATTATAAAATACTTGAAGATGAAAATGAATTTCAAATTATGATAAATAAAATAACCACTAATCAAACATATTTTTTTAGAGAGCAAATACACTTTGATTTTCTTAAATATGAGATATTAGAAAATTTAGATTCTAAAAGAGTTTTTAAATGCTGGAGTGCAGCTTCCTCAACTGGAGAAGAAGCTTATAGTTGTTCCATGGTTATAGCGAATGATTTAGATACAAAAAACCATAGATGGGAAGTTGTATTAAGTGATATAAATAATGAAGTACTCAGAAAAGCAAAAATTGCAAAATATGATTTAAAAGAAGAAAAAAAAATACCTACTGATTTTTTTAATAAATATTGTGAACTTAAAAAAGAGGATAACAAGCATTTCTATATAAAAAAAGATTTAAAAAGGAGTATAATATACAAACACATAAATTTAACTAAAAAATTACCTCAAGATCTAGAGCAATTTGATGTCATATTTCTAAGAAATGTTATTATTTATTTTGATAAAGAAACTAGAAAAAACATAGTGGAAAATATAATTAGTAGACTTAAGAAAGGCGGTTACTTATTTATGGGTCATAGTGAATCTTTGTTTAATATAACATCAAAAGTTAAATTAATTAAACCAAGTATTTACAAAAAGTTATAATGGACAAATAATGAAAAAAATAAAAGTTTTTATAGTTGATGATTCAGCTTTAGTAAGACAATGCTTTATTGAAATAATCAAAAAAGAAGAAGATATTGAAATTATAGGTAGTGCTATTGATCCTATTTTTGCTATTGAAAAACTTGAAAAACTTGAAAAGCCAGATGTTATGATATTGGATATACAAATGCCAAGAATGGATGGAATTACTTATCTTTCAAAAATAATGAAAGAAAATCCTATGCCTGTGATAATTTGCTCAAGCGTCGCGCAAGAAGGAAGTGATAATGCTATAAAAGCTTTATCTCTAGGAGCAATAGAAGTAATTTGTAAACCAAGTGGAAATCTAAAAGGTTTTTTTAATGATTTCAGCCTAAATTTTATAAAAATAATAAAAATAGCAAGTGAAGCAAATATATATATTCAAAAGAATAATATAGTTTTAAATAAAACAAACCCAATTTCTTATACATATACAAAAGAAAATATCATATCAAGTATTATTGCAATTGGATCCTCAACTGGTGGTATTCAAATTATTGAAAAGATATTAAATCCTCTTCCTGAAAGAACACCACCAATATTAATTGTTCAACATATGCCAGAGAATTTTACTAAAGCATTTGCACATAGATTAAACGAAAATACTAAAATTGAAGTAAAAGAAGCAGAAGATAATGAATATATTACTAATAATAAAGTATATATTGCTCCAGGTAATAAACATATGCAACTAATAAAAGAAAACAACAGATATAAGATATTAATAATAAGTGGTCCTAAAGTAAGTCACAACAGACCAAGCATTGATGTATTTTTTAGAAGTATTGCAAAATATGCTAGTAAAATATCTAAAGCTTTTATTCTTACAGGAATGGGAAACGATGGAGCTAATGGTTTATTAGATATTAAAAACAATGGTGGGAAAACATTTGCTCAAGATGAAAGTTCATGTGTAGTTTTTGGTATGCCCAAAGTTGCAATTAAAATTAATGCAGTGGGAAAAATTGTAAAGCCAGAATGTATTCCAGATTTAATTATTGAGTAAACTTTTTATCTTTAAATTTATTTTATTAAATCTTAAATATGCTAATTAACTCATCAAGTATATTTTATATTAATCTATATATGATAAATTTATTTTAGAAATAGGAGTATTTTAGTCCTATTTAAGATAAAGGAGCTTTTAATGGGTGACAATCAACATATTAAAGATTTGTTAAACAAAGATTATAAACTTGGATTTGAAACATTAGTTCAAAGTGATACTTTTCCTAAAGGTTTAAATGAAAATGTTATAAAGGCAATATCAAAAAAGAAAGATGAACCTTCGTGGCTTTTAGATTTTAGATTAAAAGCATATAAAAAATGGAAAAAAATGGAAGAGCCATCTTGGGCAAACTTAAAATATCCAGTTATTAATTATCAAGATATTTCATATTTTAGTGCTCCTAAAAAAGCATTAAATTCTTTAGAAGAAGTAGATCCGGAAATTCTAAAAACATATGAGAAACTAGGAATTCCACTTGAAGAACAAAAACTTTTAGCTGGTGTTGCAGTTGATGCAGTTTTTGATTCTGTATCAGTAAAAACAACATATAAAGAAGAACTAGAAAAGTTAGGAATTATTTTTTGCTCAATTTCTGAAGCTGCTAATAAACATCCTATTTTACTAAAAAAATATTTATCATCAGTTGTATCTATATCAGATAACTATTTTTCAGCACTAAACAGTGCAGTATTTACAGATGGAAGCTTTGTATATATTCCACCAAATGTAAAATGTCCAATGGAGTTATCTACATATTTTAGAATAAATGCTTTAGATACAGGTCAATTTGAACGAACAATTATAATTGCTGACAAAGGAAGTTATGTTTCTTATAATGAAGGTTGTTCTGCTCCAAGCAGAGATGAAAGACAACTACATGCAGCAGTTGTTGAGCTAATTGCACTGGATGATGCACATATAAAATATTCAACAATTCAAAATTGGTATCCAGGAGATAAAGAAGGAAAAGGAGGTATTTTAAATTTTGTTACAAAAAGAGGCTTATGCCAAGGTGAAAATTCAAAAATATCTTGGACACAAGTAGAAACTGGTTCTTCATTAACATGGAAATACCCTTCTTGTATACTAAAAGGGAAAAACTCTATTGGAGAATTTTATTCTGTAGCAATTTCTAGTAGATCACAACAAGCTGACACTGGAACAAAAATGATTCACATAGGAGAAAATACAAAATCAATTATTATTTCAAAAGGAATTTCAGCTATGAAAGGAATTAATGCATATAGAGGATTAGTTAGAGTTGGTAAAAATGCAAAAAATTCTAGAAATATATCAGAATGTGATTCTTTACTTATTGGCAATTCTTGTAAAGCACATACTTATCCATATCATGAAATTAAAAATAGTACATCAAATATAGAACATGAAGCAACAACTTCAAAAATTTCTGATGAACAATTATTTTATTTAAATCAAAGAGGAATAGATGAAGAAGATGCAATAGCAATGATTGTTAATGGGTTTTGTAAAGAAGTTTTAAAAGAATTACCTATGGAGTTTGCAGCAGAAGCAAAAGAACTTTTAAGTATTTCACTTGAAGGAAGTGTTGGGTAAAAATTAAAAAACAATATAAGGAGAAATATAATGCTTGATATAAAAAATTTAAATGTTAGCATTGATAATAAAGAGATTTTAAAAGATTTAAACTTAGAGATAAAAGAAGGAGAGATTCATGTCCTTATGGGACAAAATGGAACAGGAAAATCAACTCTTGTTAAAACTATTAGCGCGCACTATGACTGTGAAGTCACTAAAGGTGATATAAAATATAAAGATAAAAACCTATTAGATTTAGATGTTAGTCAAAGAGCAAATGAAGGTATATTTTTAAGTTTTCAAAATCCTGTAGAAGTTCCAGGTGTAAATAATAGTTATTTTTTAAGAACATCAATAAATGAAAAAAGAAAATATCATGATCAACAAGAACTTGATACTATGGAGTTTTTAAAACTTACTAAAGAAGAACTAAAAAAATATGATATAGATAAAAAACTTATGCAAAGAGATTTAAATGATGGATTTAGTGGTGGTGAAAAAAAGCGAAATGAACTTATACAATTACTATTACTAAAACCAGATTTAATATTATTAGATGAAATAGATTCGGGACTAGATATCGATGCTATAAAGACAGTTGCTAAAGTGATTAATGATTTAATGAAAGAGAATAAGAAAAGATCTGTGCTTATGATTACACATTATGATAGATTATTATCTTCAATAAAGCCAGATTTTGTTCATATTTTAAAAGATGGGAAAATAGTAAAAACAGGTGGCTATGATTTAGCTTTAGAACTTGACAAAAAGGGTTTTGAAAATATAGGACTATAAAATGAAAATAATTGATTTAAGAAATATAAATTTTCCAACAAATAAAGATGAAGAATTTAGAAAAATTGATTTATCCTCTTTGTTTAAATATAATTTTAAAAATAATAATGATTACCCTATAAATTTAAGAGAATCAGATAAAAAAATTGAACTTAGCTCTAAAAATGAATTATATAAAATAAATCAAAATCTAAGTTCTAAAAATTATGAGTTAAATATAAAAGAAGATACTAAAGAACCAATAGTAATAGTTCATAATTTAAAAGATAATGATACTATTAATACTAATACTTTAAATATTACGATAAAAGAAGGTATTAAAGCTTCAATAATTGAAGTTTTTTTATCAAATTGTGAAAATAGTTTTTATAGTGTTAATAGAAGTTTTATACTTGAAAATAATTCAAGCTTAAATTATTTAAAATATCAAGATATAAATGAGAGTAATAGTTTAATAATAAATTCAATCATAGACTTAAAAGATAATGCTAATATCGAATATACAAATTTTGAGTTAGGAGATGGATTTAATCTAAATATTTATGAATCAACACTAGAAAAAACAAATTCAATTTTGAATATAAATGCTCTAGTTAGATTATATAAAAAAAGTAAATCATCGTCAATATTTAATACTATTCATAATAATAAAAATAGTATTAGTAATATAAACTATAAACATATACTTCATGATAGTTCAAAAGCTGTATTTGAAGCAAAAACTATTGTAAATGAAAAAGCAAACTTTTCAAAAGTTTTTCAAAATTCAAATACAATTTTGATAAGTGATGATGCAACAATATTCGCAAAACCTCATCTTGAAATTTCAATTGACGAACTTGAAGCTGCACATAGCTCTACTGTTGGTTCTTTAAATAAAGAACAAATTCTTTATTTATGTTCTAGAGGAATAGATAAAGCAAAAGCAAAAAGTATACTTTTAAAAGCTTTTGAAAATGAAATATACGATAATATAAAAGATAAACAAATAAAAGATTTTATATCAAAATTCAAAAGAAGTGATTATGATTAAAAGTGATTTTCCATATTTTGCAAATAATAATACTGTATATTTAGATAATGCGGCAACAACACAAAAACCAAAATGTGTAATTGACTCTCAAATAGAATATTATGAAAAGTATTGTGCAAATACTCATAGAAGTAATTTCGGTGATGCAAATAAAGCAACACAAAAATTTGAAGATGCTAGAAAAACTATAAAAGAGTTTATAAATGCATCTAAAATTGAAGAAATTATATTTACAAAAGGAGTAACGGAATCTATAAACTTCATAGCTTCTTCATTTGCAAAAAAATTTAAAACAATTATACTATCTTCACTTGAGCATCATTCAAATATTGTCCCTTGGCATATGCAAAAAAGAAGTTTAGGAGATGGTTTAGAAGTTGTTAAATGTAATGAAAATTTAGATTTTGATTTTATAGATTTTGAAAAAATTTTAAAAGAAAATCCAAATTCATTTGTTAGCATAAGCCATATTTCAAATGCTTTTGGAAAAATACATGATATCAAAAAGATAATTGCTATTGCTCATAAATATAATGCAGTAGTTATGATAGATGGTGCACAAAGTTTAGCTCATATGAAAGTAGACATGCAAGATTTAGATGTAGATTTTTTTGCAATATCAGCTCATAAAACCTTTGGTCCAACTGGGGTAGGAGCGATTTACGTAAAAGAAAAATATTTAAAAGATGTAACGGCATATCAAACAGGAGGAGCAACTATACATGAAGTTGATTTTAATAATTCAACACTACTTGATTCTCCATTTAAATTTGAGGCTGGAACACAAAATATTGCAGGAATTATTGGTTTTGCGGAAGCATTAAAGTTTATATCTAATATAGGTTATAAAAAAATTGAAAGTATAGAAATAGATCTTTATACTTATTTGAACGAAGAACTTCAAAAACTTCCAAATATAATTTTTTATAATGAAATAGAAGATAGCATTGGAAGTAGAAGTTTTAACTTTAAAAATATTGTTCATGATGATATTGGAATTTTAGTTGATAAAATGAATATTGCTCTTAGAGTTGGTCATCATTGTGCCCAACCAATTATGAAACAACTTGGAATAAAGGGAACAATTAGAGTTTCAATTGGATTTTACAATAATTACGAAGATATAAATACACTTATTAAAGCTTTAAAAAAAGCTATAAATATGCTAGAAAATTAAAAAGGATAATAGTGAGTATAGAAAATAGAGTAAAAAATATAAAAGAGGATTTAGATTTTTTTGATGACGAATTACAAAAGTATGAATATATTATTGATTTAGGAAAAAAACTTGATGAACTAGATGATGAATATAAAATTCCTTCTAATATAGTTCATGGATGTACCTCTCAAGTTTGGTTAATTTGTGAAGAAAAAGATGATAAACTCTATTTCAAAGGTAGTTCTGATGCAATTATTGTAAAAGGATTAGTTTATATGATTTTACAAATATTTTCTAACTCAAGGATTAATGAACTAAAAGAAGTAGATATGGATATAGTGCATGATCTTAATTTAAGTGAGGTTATTACTCCTAATAGACAAAGTGGAATAATAGGAATGATAAAAAAAATTAAAGAGTACGCAATAAAAGTTTAAAAGGTATAAAAATGTCAATTATAAACAATAAAGATAAAATAGAAAATGAATTAATAATAAGATTTAAAAATATTTATGATCCAGAAATTCCTGTTAATATATATGATTTAGGTTTAATATACAAAATTGATTTAGACCTAATTAATAATTATATTCATTGTACAATTGAGATGACACTAACCTCTCCTGCTTGTCCAGTTGCGGAAAACTTAGTAGAAGAAGTAAGATATGTTACGCAAAGTGTAAACGAAATTGACGAAGTAAATGTAAATCTAGTTTTTGATCCTCCATGGGATATGAGCAAAATGAGTGATGATGCGAAAGATATTATGATGACTTCTGGAGCTGCAATATAAAATTAAAACTCTAGTTTAGCTAGATATAGTTAAACTAGAATTTCTAATAATTTAAATATTAATTTTATTTTTACCTTCAAACTCTTTTTCATTTGCATCTTCAACTATATGATTAGCTATATCTTTTGTATCTTTTGCTATTTCGGCTGTATATGATGCTACTGAGGCATTTTTCTGTGTTTGTTGATCTAATAATGTAACTGATTGATTTATCTGTTCAATACCTTGACTTTGTTCTTTAGAAGAAGAAGTCACATCCTCAATTAGATCTATTGTTCGATTAATATTGTCATTTAAATTACTATAACCTACAGTCATTTTATTTGCAATATTTTTACCATCATTTGCTTTTTTAGTTGCATTTTCAACCAAAGTTTTTATTTCTGTAGCAGCTTCAACAGCGGCATTAAGAGACAAAATATTTGTTTGAAATGCTATTTGATCAATAACTGTTATTGCTTCATTAATAGAACTTACTTGTTCATTAATTTCATCCATAGCTACTGTTGTTTCATTTGCTAATTTTTGTCCATTATTAACTGAAGAAGTAACTTCACTTGCATATTGTGACATTTTTATTATATTGTTTGTATTTTGATTAATACTTTCAGTTATCTTCTCAAGGGCTTCAGCTGTTTCTTCTAAAGAACTAGCAGCTTCATTTGAAGAAATATTTAGTATATCAACATTTTTTAGTAAGTCATTAGATCTTTTATCAATAATTAAACCATTTTTCATAAAAGTTCTTCAGCTTTATTAATTAAGTCATTAGCTAGTTTATCATCAACTTTTTTCAAAAGATTGATTTTTTTAGTTATAGATTCAAACCAATAGTTTGAATCAACATTAAATCCACCTATTGTTTTTGCAGAAAATGCAATTCTACGAATCCTATTGACTTCATCTATATCTTTTCCCGAAACTATATTTTTATAATAGTTTCTTACATCAGTAGAAGCAGAAGCTAAAAATATTCCAAATAATGCAACTAAGTTGCATTTAATAATATTTTGATATTATTCAAAAATGCAACTTAGTTGCGTAAATATATTATTATAGGAGTATTAATGAAAATATTAATTACAGCACTATTTACATTTTTTTTTGTTACAGTAAGTTATTCCAAAGTTAATGTTGTTGTTAGTGTTATTCCACAACAAACATTTGTAGAGAAAATTGGTGGAGATAAAGTAAATATAACAACCATGGTAAAACCAGGAAGCGATCCGCACTCTTATGAACCAAAGCCATCTCAAATGATTGCTATTACAAAAGCACATATCTATTTTCCAATTAAAATAGAGTTTGAAAATGCTTGGTTAGGTAAATTTAAAGACCAAAATAAGAATATGAAATTTATTCAGATGACAAAAGATGTTAAGTTTATAGATATGCCAAAGCATCAAGATCATAACAAGGATGAACAAACTCATCAAGAAGAAGAGTTGCCATTTGAATGGGCTGGGGCTTTTACTCTTAAAAAAGGTGAGTATACTTGGAGTTTTGATAAAGTTAATGAAAAGTATGCTGATCCTAGAATGAAATTTCTTATGATAAAAGCTAATAAAAAAAGTCCGAATATTATTGAAGTATATGAAAAAGAAGCAGAAAAATTTTTTGTATCAAATGTGAAAAAAGCTAAACACAATGATAATATAAATATCAATAAACAAACTTTTGAATTGATTTTTGATAAAAATAAAAAGCAAACTGTTTTTAAAATATCAATTAAAGAAGATGGCAATTATATATTTTTTACAGAACATATGCCATTTGAGTTTGAAGATAAAGAACATTATTTTAAAGATTTAACAAGAAATGATATAAATCCTTTTTCAACTCATCCTGAATCAGAAAGACATCATCACCATCACCATAATCATGGAGGAGAAGATCCCCATACATGGGTAAGCCCAGCTAATGTAAAGATTATGGCAAAAAATATATTTGATGCTTTAGTTAATGAAGACCCTAAAAATCTTAACTATTATAAAAATAACTATGAAACTTTTTTACAAGAGATTGAAAATACAGATAAGAAGATTAAAAAAATCTTATCTAAAATACCAAATAATTCAAAGTTTATGGTCTTTCATCCATCGTGGGGATATTTCGCAAAAGATTACGGTTTAACACAATTAGCTATTGAAGTAGAAGGTAAAGAGCCAAAACCAAAAATGTTAAGAAAAATTATTGAAAAAGCTAAAAAAGAAAATGTAAAAGCAATATTCACGCAACAAGAATTCTCTGATAAAAGTGCAAAAGCTATTGCTTCTGAAATTAATATAAAAGTATTAAAAAAGACTCCTTTAGCAAAAGATTGGTCTTTAAACTTAATAAGAATGGCTAATGCAATTGCAAACAACCAGTAATGTTGTAGAGGTATCAAACCTTTTCTTTTCATACAAGAATCAAAAGATTTTGGAGGATATCAATTTTATAATTGAAAAAAATGATTTCTTAACTATCATTGGACCAAATGGTGGTGGGAAATCAACTCTACTAAAACTTATTTTAGGCATTAATGAGCTTCAAGTAGGTTCTATAAATATATTTGGAAAAAAGAACTTAAAACAGATTCATCAAGTTGGCTATGTTCCTCAAAATACAAATGTAAATCTTGATTTTCCAATTACTGTTCTTGAAGTTGTAATGATGGGACAAAATAGTATACGTAAAAGGCTATTTGGATATAAAAAAGAAGAGAAAGAAAAAGCTTATGAGGTCTTGAGAAAGGTTAATATGGAGACTTTTATTTATACAAAAATTGCTAATTTGTCAGGAGGACAAAGACAAAGAGTATTTATTGCACGCGCACTTTTTTCAAACCCAAAAATCTTACTTTTAGATGAGCCCACATCAAATATTGATATTAGTGGATGTGAACAAATATACAATACATTAGAAAAACTAAATAAAGATATAACTGTTGTTGTTGTAAGTCATGATATTTCAGTTATACTAAAATATGCGTCAAAAGCTTTTTATATTAATAAAAGACTATCAAGTCATGACTTAACCAAGATGAAACAAGAGTTTAAATCAATTGATACTCATATTTGTGAGATTGAGCTTCTTGAGATGCTAGGAAGATGTAGATGTTAGAGATACTGTCATACAACTTTTTTCAAAATGCCATACTTGCAGGTATTATTGTTAGTATTATAACTGCTATTATTGGAACACTAGTCGTAGTAAATAAGATGGTTTTTTTATCAGGGGGTATTGCTCATAGTGCCTATGGAGGTATAGGTCTTGCCATCTATTTTGGTTTACCAATGCTACTATCAACATCAATTTTTTGTATATTAGTTACTATTATTATTGCTTTAGCAAGCTATAAAAATAGAAAAAACCTGGACATTCTTATTGGTCTTACTTGGTCTGTAGGTATGTCATTTGGAATAATACTAGCTGACTTAACTCCAGGTTACCAAACAGACCTAATGAGTTATCTTTTTGGTTCTCTTTTGGCTGTAACAATCAATGACATATATTATATGGGTGGATTGTTATTCTTTATTTTTATTATTATTTTTACATTTTATAGAGATATATTAGCAGTTTCATATGACAGTGAATATGCAAAACTTAGAGGGATAAAAACAAAATTTTTCTATACACTTATTTTAATTCTCTCAAGTTTGGCTATTGTTATTTCAATAAAAGTTGTAGGTCTTATTTTAGTGATTGCATTACTTACTATTCCGATTTATATTTCAAGCTTTTATTGCAAAAATCTACTTTCAATGATGATTGTATCATCTATATTATCTATTATATTTACAATTATAGGATTAAGTATTTCTTACCAATTTGATATTAGTTCAGGACCATCAATTATTATGACAAGTTCACTTTGTGCACTTGTGATTTTTATTTTAAAAAGTATAAAACAATGAATTTAAAAAGAGAAAACATGAAGATAGATTTTAAAAAACCAAATGGATTAATTCCTGTTATTACCCAAGAATATGGAACAAATGAAATTTTAATGCTAGGACATATGAATAATGAGGCTTTAGATTTAACCATTGAAACAAAAATTGTTCATTACTTTTCAAGAAGTAAAAATAAAATTTGGAAAAAAGAAGAAAATAATAGAGATATTCAAAAACTTATTGATTTAAAAGTTAATTCTAACTTAGATACGATTCTTGTCGTAGTTGAACAAATTACTAATAATATTTGTAATACTGATAAAAAATCTTATTTTTCTAGATCATACCTAGATAAGAAGAACGAAAATAAAAAGATTATTATTCAATCAAAATCTGCAAATTTGCCAACTAAATATGGAAAATTTAATGTCAAAGCGTATAAAGATGGATGTCAAGAACATTTAGCGATTATGAGTAAAGATTTTTGTGATATTGATATTCCTCTTGTTAGAGTCCATAGTGAATGTTTAACTGGTGACTCTGTTGGTAGTTTAAAATGTGATTGTAATAGTCAACTTGATTTAGCTTTACAACTTATCTCAAAAGAAGGTGGACTAGTTATTTATCACAGACAAGAAGGCAGGAATATAGGTCTTGTTAATAAAATAAATGCATACAATCTTCAAGACCAAGGATACAATACTATTGATGCAAATTTAAAACTTGGATTTAAAGATGATGAAAGAAATTATGATGCTATTGGATTTATTTTTAAAGATTTGAATTTAAACAAAATTAAACTTATTACAAATAATCCAAAAAAAATTAAGTTTGTTGAAAACTGCAATATACAGATTGTAGAAAGAATTCCCTCAATTACAAAAACAAATCAATACAACAAAAACTATTTGCAAACAAAGAAAAAGCATATGGGACATCTATTATAAAACAAATATAATTATTACTTTAGAGGGCACATTTTTTTAATGTGCTCATTTAGACTATAAATGTCATCTAAAACTTACAAATATATATAAAATTTCATTTATTCTTTAAATATTTTAATTCTTAATTGTAAAATATTGTTTGAACTTATTTAAACATTATTTATATTAAACATTTTATTTAGATAGTTTTGTTAATAGTAAAAGATAATTACTATCAATACTATTTATTTTTTAATTATGTAAGTAACCATTTAGATATAAAGATATACAATTATGGCTAAAGCAAAAAATAAATTCATTGTAAGGAATAAATATGAAATTAAGTTCGATTTTAAAAAGTACTTTATTAGCTGCAACATTTGTTAGTTGTGGACTTCAGGCTAAACCAGTTTATATTGCAACAACAGCGATTGTTGAGCATCCTGCACTTGACGCAGTTAGGGATGGAATTAAAGAAACAATAATTAAAAATGGTTATAGTGGAGACAAATTGAAATTTACTTATGAAAGTGCTCAAGGTAAGCCTGACATTGCAGGACAAATTGCACGTAAAATGGTAGGAAATAAACCTGATATTATAGTTGCTATTGCAACACCATCAGCACAAGCAGTTGTAAGTGCTACAAAAACAATTCCTGTAGTATTTTCAGCTGTAACAGATCCACTTGCTGCAAAGCTTGTTCCTACACTTAAAAAACCAGGTGGAAATGTTACTGGCTTATCAGATATGGCTAATGTTAAAGAACATCTTGCCTTAATAAAAGAATTTATACCTAATTTAAAAGTGATTGGTATTCCGTACAATCCAGGCGAAGCAAACTCAGTTTCAATGCTTGCAAGTATTAAAAAAGAAGCTGCATCAATGGGAATTAAAATTGTAGAGTCTGCTGCTCCAAAATCATCTGATGTTATGATTGCAGCTAAACAATTAGTTGGTAAAGTAGATGCTATTTATTGTCCAATTGATAATACTATTATTAGTGCAGCAGAATCTGTTGTAAAAGTTGGTATAGATGCACAAGTTCCGGTTTTTGCTGGTGATACTAGTACAGTTAAACGTGGTGCTATTGCTGCAGTTGGTTATGATTATTTTGATTTAGGACGTCAAACAGGTGATATTATTGTTCAAATTTTAAAAGGTGAAAAGCCTGGTTCTATTGATGTTAAGATGGCAAAAGGTACTGATTTATATGTTAATCCAAAAATGGCTAAACGTATGGGTATTAAAATTCCAGATGCTGTGCTTAAACGTGCAGCTAAAATTATTAAATAAGAGTTACTAAATTGTCACTATATGCTTTTCTAGGAACACTAGAGATAGGTTTTATTTTTGGTTTAGTAGCTATGGGTGTTTATATCACATTTCGTGTTTTAGACTTTCCAGATTTAACTGTTGACGGGAGTTTTACATTAGGGGCAGCTGTAACAGCTACCCTAATTGTAACCGGAGTTAATCCTTATTTATCTACATTATGTGGTACACTAGCAGCTGCTAGTGCAGGTATTGTAACAGCTTGGTTAAATTTACGTTTTAATATTCTTCATCTATTAGCCAGTATTCTTACTATGACAGCTTTATATACAATTAATCTACGTGTAATGGGTAAACCTAATGTTGCTTTAATTATGGAGCCCACAATGCTTACTCCTTTTGAGGAATTAGGTATTCCTGCTATGTATTTGAAGGTTGTTTTTGTAGCTATTTGTACTATTATTGCAGGACTATTAGTAGCTTGGTTTTTATATACTCAATATGGTTTAGCAATGCGTGCTGTTGGTTCTAATAAACGTATGGCTCAAGCAAATGGTATTGTGGTTAAAGAAAAAGTGTATGTAGGACTAGCTTTATCTAATGGTTTAGTTGGACTTGCAGGAGCTTTATTTGCCCAAACAAATGGTTTTGCTGATTCAACAATGGGAATAGGAACAATTGTTGTTGGTTTAGCAGCTGTTATTATAGCAGAATCACTATTAGGTACTCGTTCAATGTTAATCATTGTAATGGGTTGTATAGTAGGATCAATTTTATATAGAATTGCTGTTTCCATGGCACTTAATGCTGATTTCTTAGGTTTCCAAGCTTCAGACTTGAATCTGCTTACTGCAGTACTTGTTACATTATCATTAATCTTTCCTAAGTTACGTAGTGAATGGAAAGCTAAAAAAGCAAAAGGAAAAAAAGTATGATTCGTTGTGAAAATTTACATGTTACCTTTAATCATGGCTTAGCAACCCAAAAATTAGCTTTACGTGGGGTTGACTTAACAATTCCAAGTGGTGAATTTGTAACAGTTATTGGTTCTAATGGTGCAGGGAAATCAACTCTACTTAATACTATAGCTGGTGATATTGAAAGTACGCATGGAAGTATATTTTTCGAGGATAGAAATGTAACGGATTTACCCGCAACAAGCCGTACAAAAGATGTAGCTCGTGTATTTCAAGATCCTCTTGCTGGAACGTGTGGAGATTTAACAGTCGAAGAAAATATGTCACTAGCTTATGGTCGTGGAAAACGTGGTACCTTAGCTTTAGCATCAAATAGTAAATTGCGTAAATTGTTTCAAGAACAGTTAAGTCGTCTTAATCTTGGTCTTGAAGATAGATTAGATTCTCAAATGGGTCTTCTTTCAGGTGGACAACGTCAATCTGTAAGTCTACTAATGTCTGCATTACAGCCTAGTAGTATTTTATTATTAGATGAACATACAGCTGCTTTAGATCCTAAAACCGCTGCACTTATTATGGATATTACTTCACAAATTATTGAAGAGAAAAAATTAACTGTAATGATGGTAACACACTCAATGAGACAGGCACTAGATTATGGTTCACGGACAATCATGTTACATGAAGGTAAAATCATCTTTGATTTATCAGGAGAAGAACGATCACGGTACGAAGTTAAAGACTTACTTGATTTATTTGCACAAGCACGTAATGATGGTGAAGAACTTGATGATGATAAACTCTTATTAGATGGATAAAAAATAATTTAAATCCTCCGAGTATTTTGCTCGGTGGACATTAAGTAAAAAGTATAACTGCTAAATTTAACAAAATATCATTTTTAATTAAATAAAATATTCTTTCTTTTTGTTTTAAAGTAAACTACTTTTGTATTCTCATTATAAGATCTTTTATCTTTCAAAAATTCTATCAAGTGATGATTTACCTAAAAACCTATCATAATATGCATTATAAAAACTTTGTTTAGCTTGAGTTAATAAATAGTTAGCATTTATTAAATCCGTACTACTTGATAAGCCTTCTTTAAATCTATTATTTACTATTTTGTAGTTCTCTTTTGACTGTTCTAATGAAACTTTAGCAGTTTCATAGTTTAATTTTGAAACTTTAAACTCTTCCATTGCATTTTCAAATTGTAATTTAATAGATAGTTGCAATTCTTTAAGATCTTCTTTTAATTGCATTAATTTCTTTTTATAAACTATATTTTGTAAAGAATCTTTGCCACCATTAAATAAATTTAATTTTAGATTTATTTTTGCACTTTTATTATCATCAATAGATGAACTATTAGTATCTAAAAATGCATTATCACCAAATTTAGTATATCCTAAACTTAAATCTAAGCTTGGAAGAAAATTTGTTTCATTTGATTTTTGTTTATTTATTATTGAATTTATACTAAATTTTATTGCTTTTAATTCACTTCTTTTATTTAAGTCTTCTTCATTGTAATCTTCTAGTTTTATAATTTCTTTTCTTAAATCTTTTATATCTACATCTTCATTCAAATAACCACCTAGTATATTTTTAAGTTTATATTTAGATATTTTAGAATCTGCAATAGAACGAGCAAGGTTTTGTTTTGATTGAAGCATTTGTGCATTTACATAAAGTAAATCATTTCTAGCTAATAATCCTTGATCAAATCTATTTTTTGAATCTTTGTACTGCTGTTCTAAAAGCTTAAAAGCATTATTTTGAGTATCAATATTCTTTAAACTTTTTAAATATGTAATATAATTTTGTTTTACATTCAAAATCAAATCATTTTTAGTAGCTTGATAATTATACATTAGCATTTTAGACTGATCTTCGCTACTTTTTAACTTATATTTATCTTTAAATCCATTAAATAAATTGTAAGATACAATTGCATTAGCATTAGAACTATCTTTACCTTGACCTAAATTTTCGCTATTAGCAATATAATTATAAGATAAATTAATTTTTGGTTTAAAAGAACTTTTTGAGATATCTACTTGAATCTTAGATTCTTCATAAATATATTGATGTTTTTTTAAATTATTATTATTTAACAATGCAATTTCAACAGCTTCATTAATATCAAGTGCATATAAATTTGATCCTAAAAAGATCAAAAGCAGTATTTTAAAAATATTTTTATTCATTTAATTATCCTTATGATTTACTAACATCAATTAATTCTTCTTTTTTAGAAGAACCTAATCTTTGTTCAAGTTTTATAAAAAACATTAAAAGTGCTGGTGTAACAAAAATTGTAAATATTGTTGAAAAAGCAAGTCCACCAGTTATAACAGAACCTAAGCCTCTGTAAAATTCACTTCCAGGTCCTGGAAATAGGACTAAGGGTAACATTCCAAATATTGATGTCATTGATGACATATATATAGGTCTAATTCTTGTTTTTGTTGCTTCCATTACTGCTCGTTTATGTTCCATTCCCTCATGTCGAATATAATTTAAACTTTGATGAACTATTAAAATAGCGTTATTTACAACAATACCAACTAATATTATAAAACCTAGCATAGTTAATATATCTAAAGATTGAGCAGCTACATACATATTTGTAAGTTTAAGTCCAATAAATCCACCTGCAGTTGCCAAAGGAACTGTAAACATAATAACAATTGGATACAAAAAATTACCAAATAATGATGCCATTAGTAAATATACAATTACTAAAGCTAAAATAAAATTATCTTTTAATAATTCTATAGTTTCAGTTAACTTATCAGCTGTTCCTGAAATTCCAATATCAACATTATTAGATATCATACCTTTTGCTTTCATTCCTGCTAGCATTCCCCCTATTTTTTTCATAGCCTCATCAATAGTCATCCCAGCAGGTGGAGTAATTTGTAAAGTAATAGTTCGTTTCCCATTTAAATGTCTAATTTCACTTATTCCTGTAGTATTACTATAAGATGCAATAGAAGATACAGGAACTAAAGAAGAATTAGGCAAAGCAATTTGAGATGCCATTATATCTTCTGGAGTTTTTATTAATTCTTCATCAGCTTTTAAAACTAAATTAATTTTCTTTTTACCATCTTGTTCAAAATCACCAATTTTTCTACCACTCATTAAAACATCTATTGATATTCCTAGTTCTCTTGAAGTCATGCCTAATGCTTTTAAAGCATCTTGATTAGGTTGAATTTTCACTTCTGGATAAAGTAATTCAACAGAAGGGACAGGTCGTACTTGACTTCCTTTTATAGTTTGCATTGTAGCACCAAAAAGTTGCATACCAACATTCGCAATATCTTCTATTTTTTCACCTGAAATATCAACATTAACATTATTACCTTCACCTATACCATCTTCAAATACACCAGATTGAATTGAAACTCCAAATACTGAAGGAAGCGAATTAATAATAGGCCTAAACATAGGAATTGTTTCTCTAGCTCTATCTTCATGCATTGATGTTCCCCCAAAAAGGTTAAAATCACCGAATGAAACAAAAAATGCTCTATTTAAACCAGGAATATTTCCTACATCTTTATTTATATGTGGTTCTATTTTTTTCATTAAATATGCACCCATATCATATCTCTCTTGATATGAAAGTCCAGGAGGAGTAATTAAAATATTAAAAATCAAGTTCTTATTACCTTGAGGTAAATAATCAAGTTTTGGAAATAAATTAATAATAATTCCAAGCGAAACTCCAGCTAAAAAAACAATTGTAAAAATCTTTGTAAAAACATTTTTTAAAGAAATACTAACAATTGACATAATTAAATTAACTATTTTATTTCCAAAATTAGCAATAATTCCTTGATCCTTTACTTCCTTATTTGAAAGTCCTGCAAACTTTTTCCAAAGCATTGGTATAACAGAAATTGAAACAAATAAAGAAAATGACACAGCAGCTGTAACAGCAATAGCAATATCTTTAAATAACTGTCCTGCTTCATCTTGTAAAAATACAATTGGTAAGAAAACTGCTATAGTTGTAAGTGCTGAAGCTATTAAAGCACCCCACACTTCACTAGCACCTACATAAGAAGCTTCACTAATACTCATGCCTTCTTTTCTATGTCTATCTATATTTTCTAAAACTACAATCGCACTATCAACTAACATACCAACGGCAAAGGATATTCCAGCTAAAGATATAGTATTTAAACTTCTTCCCATAGCTTCTAAAATTATAAATGTACCTATAATAGAAATTGGAATAGCAACAGATACAACTGCTGTAGGAGAGATACTTCTTAAAAATAGTATTAAAATAAATACAGCTAATAAGCCCCCTATTAATATATTTTGTTGAACTAAATCAACCGAACCAACAATATAAGGCCTCTCATCATAAATCCATTGAAGTACTAAATTGTTTTTATTTAAAATTCCAGCATTTAACTCTTTTACAACTTTTTCTACACTATTAGTTAAAGATACAATATTAGCATTAGAGTTTGGTTGAACTCCTAAAAAAATACCATCTTTCCCTAAATACATTGCAACTGTATTAGCAGTTTCGTAACCAAAATCTATTTTTGCAATATCACCTATTCTTACTCTTTGCTCTCTATTTGATATTAAAATTACATTCTTAATATCTTGTATTGAGGTAAACTTATTTACAGTTCTAATTCTATATGCCCGTCTTTGAATATTTTGTATACCAGCAGAAACATCTACATTTTCATTTCGTAAAATATTAATTACATTAGAGATAGTTAGACCATATGATGCTAATTTATTTGTATCAAATACAATTTGCATTTCTTGGTCTCTCCCTCCTCCAATCATAGTTCCAGCTACACCATCAACTCTTTTTATTGCTGGTTTAATTTCATTATCAAAGAAAGTTTTATATTCATCAATATGCCTTGGATTATCTTTAGTTGTTTGAAGCATCATCCAAATAACTGGACTAGCACTTGCTGTTTCAATTATAGGTTCTAATACATCATCAGGATATGAACTAACCTCATTTAACTTATTTGATACATCTTGTAAAGCAGCACGTAAATTTGTTCCTAAATTAAAAGTTAAAGTAACTTCACCTAAATTATCTTTTGATGAAGATTCATAATTAATTAGATTATTCAAACTTTTTAAAGCATTTTCTTGCTCTTCAATTATTTCACGTTCTATTTCATAAGGTGTAGCTCCTGGCCATATTGTAGTAATTTTTATTTCAGGTTTAGTTACAGAAGGTGTTAATTGATATGGTAATTTATTCAAAGATAAAATTCCAAAAAGAACAACAATTAAAACAGATACTATGATAGTAACTGGATTTTTAATAGAAAATTTTATTAAATCCATTTTTATTCCTATTTATTTATAATTTTAACAGGTGAATTAGGAAAAATTCTTTCATTCCCTTTTAAAACAATTTGCATTCCAGGTACTAAGCCTTTTCCAGAAACCGCAACATTATTATTAACATAACCAACTACTTGAACTGGTATCATTTTTGCAATCATTTTATCATCAATAAAAAATATTACATTCTGTCCAAATCTCTTTATAACCGAATCTCTTGGTAATAAAAGACCTTCTTTTTTTGAGTCTTTAGATAAACGAACTTTTGCTTGTTGTCCATCAAATACAAAACTATCTTTAATATCAGATATAAACTTTATAGGGAATGTTCTAGTTAATTTATCACCATTAGGTATAATTGCCGAAAGTTCAGATTTAATATTTTTATTACCAACATTAATATCATAAATATCACCTTTTTTCAATCCATTAACAACTTTTAAAGGCACATTAAAAATAAATTCTGCTTTATAAGTATTTATAATTTTTGCGATTGGAGTACCTGCATTTACCCATTCACCAAGATTAATACTCTTTTTTGCAATAATTCCATCAAAAGGTGCCTTGATACTTTTTTTATTACTTTGAATTTTTAATTCTTTTAATTTTGCTTCTAAAACTTTTACATCTCCAATTGATGAATTAGATTTTAAAAGTGCATCATCATACTCTTTTTGGGTTATTGATTTAGAATTAAGTAACTTTTTATATCTTTGATAGTTTTTTCTAGAGTTTTTTTCTTTTTGTTTAGCAACTTTTAAATTTGCTTTTACTGCTTTAATTTGAGCATTCAAAACATCAGAATCAATTTGAACTAAAACTTTACCCTTTTTAACTTTATCCCCAAGTTCAAAATTAACAAATTTTACCAAACCGCTATTTTGAGCTGCCAAAGTTGATTTTTTATTAAAATTCAAAGTTCCAATGAATTCTTGAAGTGGATTAACTTCTCCTTTTGTTAATTTTGTTGTTTCAACTAAAGATGGTCCACCCATTGCAAAAGAAGAGATGGCCAAAACACTAGTAATTATTAATTTTTTTATCATTTTTTTAATCCTTTATTGTAAATTTATTTTATTTACTTTTCTCAAAAATTAAATTCTTTACAAAATGCAAAAGTAATTTATTTAAATTTTTTCTAATTATTTTTTACATTTATCAAGGAAAAGATTATATTTATGAACTCTTCAAAATTACTTTTGACATCATAATCATTGTGAGTCATTTTTAATAAAACTAAACCTTTTTCATACGTTAAAATTCCACTTACTAAGCTTAAAGATGAAGGGATAAGTTCTTTATTTTTTATTCCATCTTTTATTATCTTTTCTAATTGCTCTTTAAAAAATTCATGACAAGAAAAGTTAAACTCTTTCATTGCATGATTCTCTTCAGATAAGACTATTGATAAATATTCTTTATAGCCATTAAAATGCCTTATATTCTCTTCATTATCATCTAAAACAAATTTAAAAAAATGAAATATTTTTTCTTTTGTTGTTTTTATTTCTTTTATATTTTTTAAAAACTCATTTTTATAATTTTCTATATGAATATTAATTATTTCAAAAACAATATCTTCTTTATTTTTAAAATATTCATATATAGTACCTTTTCCTATACCAGCTTTAATAGCTACTTGAGCAACTGTGATATTTTTCATACCAACTTCTCTGATTAAATTAGAACAAGAACTTGCAATTTCTCTTCTTTTTTCTTCTTTATTGATTTTTTTAGGACTCATATTTTATCTCTTAAATTTTAATATATTATTAATTACCGAACATCAGTCAATAAATTAATTTTATAATTATAAATTTAAAAAACTTAAAATATATTTAAATACTGACCTTTGGTCAACTATAAATTATTGATTCTTTATAAGTGTATGAATCTTATTATTAACACTAATAATATAAGGATGATCATCATCAAAAGTATTCATTAATATATTTAAGGATTTATTATAATATTTTAATGCTTCTTCATACTCTTTTTTTGAATTATATGAATACCCTAAATTAATGTACGTAGTTGCAATATCAGGATGTTCTTTTTCCAATGTATTTAAACGTATTTTTAGTGCTTTACTAAAATATTCAACTGCTTTATCATAATCACTCAACTTGTAGTAAGTAAGGCCTTTATTATTGTGCATAGTAGCAATAGAAGGATGATTTTCTCCAAAAATATTTACTTGTATTTTTAAAGCTTTATCATAATATTTTAATGCTTCTTCATACTCTTCTTTTGAGTAATAAGTTAGTCCTATATTATTATAAGAAGTGGCAATTTTAGGATGATTACTCTTATAAATTTTCAATTGTATATTCAGCGCTTTTATATAAAATTCTAAAGCTTTTTTGTAATCCTTTTTAGAAGTATACACAGCTCCTATGTTATTATAAGAAATAGAAGTACGAGGATGATTCTCTCCTAACTTTTTTAATTGTATGTGTAAAGCTTTTTTGTAATATTTTAAAGCTTCTTCATATTCAAAATTTGAATCAAAAGAAAAACCAATATTAATATAAGATGAAGAAAGATCTATATGCTCCTTTTCTAAAGTCTTTAATTGTATTTCCAAAGCTTTAGTATAATATTCTAAAGCTTTTTCACTTTCCGCTTTTAAATTGTAAACAAGTCCTAAATTATTATAAGTAGTAGCAAGAATAATATTATTTTCTCCAAATAAATTTAATTCTATTTTAATAGCTTTATTATAATACTCTATAGCTTTTAAATAATCTGCTTTTTCCTTATAAACTACACCTATATTGTTATAAGAAGTTGCTATATCAGAATGATTTTCTTTAAATATTTTTAATTGTAGATTTAAAGCTTTTTTATAATTTTCTAAAGCCTTATCAAAATTTGCTTTTGAATTATAAGCACTTCCTATATTATTATAAATTGTAGCAATACTAGAATGTTTATCACCTAAATTTTTTATTATTATAGTTAACGCTTTTTTATAATTTTTTATAGAATTGTCAAAATCTGATTTTTTATTATATGTAGAAGCGATATTAATATATGTAGAAATAAGATCTGTATCATCTTTTCTTAAAACATTTAATTGTATTTTTAAAATTCTATAATAATAATCTAATGATTCATCAAACTTAGATATTAAAAAATTATTTAGGGCACTACTTTTATAAGAATTAATTTTTATCTCTTCTTCTTTATTTAAAGTGTAAGAAGAAGCACATCCACTGAAAATCAATATAATATTAAGTGATAGTATAATTATTAATTTATTCATTTATTTTCCTATTCTATTTTTAACCTAAATAATATAATATAAAAACTATTTTTATTCAGAATCAGTATCTAAATACTATTGTATCTCTTAATAACTTTAGTTTTTATTTAGTTATTTTTATTAATTGAAAAATCATCTTAATCTATTTACGAAGAACAACTAAGTCTTAAATTTGAGAATTCAATTGGTGTTGGTTTGCTATATCTTTCAAAATCTTTATGTTCTAAAAAAGGATTTTGAGCGATTTTCAATAGATCATTAACAAGTTTAAAATTTCCATTTTTTGCATCTTCAATTGCTTCTTGAAGCATATAGTTTTTGATAATATACTTAGGGTTAACTTCTCTCATAAGTTTTTTCATATTTGTAAAATCTTGATTTTGTTTTTTTATTAAGTTTTTATAATTTTCAAACCACTTCTTAATAGGTTCTTGAAATATACACATATTAAGTATTGAAGATATATTATCAAGGCTTCTTAATTTTGTTAATTCATAAAAGAAACAATTATAATCACATTTAGAACTCTCTAAAGAACTTAATAATTCAACAAATAAATCAATATTTAAATCAGAACTTAAAGATTCATCTAAACCTAATCTTTTATTCATTATTTCTAAATAAGCTTTTTGCTCTTGGCTCATAAAAGTATCAAGATATGACATAAGTTTTTCAATATCACATATTTGATCTAAACTACGGGCTAAAACTTCTAAGTTCAATTGAGCTATATAAGCTTGGTTATTATAAGAATATCTTCCTTGTTCATCTGTATGATTACAAATACAGTGTTTTTCAAAATAATCCATAAAAGCAAAAGGACCATAATCTATAGTAAGACCAGCCATACTCATATTATCAGTATTCATAACACCGTGCATAAAACCATAAGCTTGCCATTGAGCAACTAACTTAGCTGTCTTATCAACAAGATTAAAATACATCATTTCGTATTTATTCTGCTCATCTTTTAAATTAGGATATGATTGTTTTATTACATAATTAGCAAGCTGTTTTAAATTATCTTTAGAATTTTTAGTTCTAGAAAAAAATTCAAATGTTCCTATTCTTATCCACGAAGGAGAAAGTCTCATAACAATAGCAGCTGTTTCAACTTCTCCATAAGATCTATAAACTTTATGGGAAGAGCCTATTAATGCTAATGCTCTTGTTGTAGGAATTCCAAGAGCATCCATAGCTTCACTTATAATAAATTCCCTTATTGAAGATCGTAATACTGCTTTTCCATCACCTTGTCTTGAATATCTAGTTAATCCAGAACCTTTTGTTTGAAGATGCCAATGATTTATACTTCCTAAATTTATTGCTCTTCCATCTCCTAATTGAGGAACAAAATATCCAAACTGATGACCAGCATAAGCCATTGAATAAGGAGTACTGCCTTCTAAAACTTTTTCCCCATTTACAAAGTTTACAAAATCATCAGTTTGGCAATCATCATAATCAAGGTTTATCAAATCACAAGCAGCTTTACTATATGAGATAAGATGAGGATTATTTAAAGCTTGAGGCTTTAATTTTTGATATAAAGTCTCATCAAATTCAAAATAATCTACATCTAGTTTTAGTTCTTCAAGTTTCATTATCTTATCTTTTTTTGTTCTTTAAAAGAACACTATCAAAATAAGATAAAACCACACTTTATTATCGAATCTAAGAGCTTTATTTACTAAGCACATAAGAAATTGCAAGTTTTACAGTTGCATCAATTGAACTTTCATGTAATCTTTCGAAGGAATGAGAAGCATCAACACCTGGACCAATCAAGCCATGTTTAATCTCATGCCCTGCTCTTAAAGCTGCACTTGCATCTGAACCATAAAATGGATAAATATCTATATTATAATCTAGCTTATTCTCTTTTGCAAGTGCAGTTAGTTTTCTTCTAAAATCTAAATCATAAGGACCTGTTGAATCTTTAGCACAAATAGTTACTTCATATTCACTTGACTCCTGTCCATCTCCAGGTGCAGCCATATCTATTGCTAAAAACTCAAATGTTTTTGGAGGAATTGAAGCTGAACTTCCATGCCCTACTTCTTCATAGTTTGATATAAAAAAGTTAGTTGTATACGTAGGAGTTATACCATTTGTAATTAAATATTCAGCCACGCCTAATATAGAAGCAACACAAGCTTTATCATCTAAATGTCTAGATTTTATAAAACCACTACTAGTTACTGTTGTTCTTGAATCTAAATATACAAAATCCCCTACACTAATTCCTAAATCTTTGACATCTTTTTTACTTTTTACTTTTTCATCAATTCTTACAACAATATTATCTTCACTTCTAGTAACATCATTTACTTTAGAACCAAAAACGTGTGTTGATGCTTTATCTAAAAGAATAGTTCCAGTATATTCACCACTATCTTGAGTTGAAATAGTACAATACTCACCTTCAATTGTACTCCAAGCGTATCCACCTAATTGTGATAGTTTTAATTTTCCATCACTTTTAATCTCTTTTACCATCGCACCTAAAGTATCTACATGAGCAGATAAAGTTCTATGTTTAGAATCATTTTTACCTTCAATAGTTGCAATCAAAGCATTTTTAATTGTTCTTTTAGTTTTAATACCTAAGTTAGTGAAGTGCTTTTCAACTAAAGTTATTGCTTTATACGTATCTCCTGTTGGACTAGGAGTTTTTAATAGTTCTACCATTGAATCTATTACATATTTTTTATTATATGTCATTTTCACCTCTATATTTGTATATATAATTTTTTTTAATAATTTATAAAATATTAACTATAAATAGCTTAAAAATTTAGTTTTATTATTTACCATATATATAAGTTTTTTATAAATAATTTATTACTAATTTTAATTCTTATAAAAATTTTGTTATAATCACACTAAAAAAGCGAATTAATGAATAATAAACACATAGAAACAAACCTAAGCCACATTGCAAAATTTGCTCCGTTTGAAGAACAAGCAGGAGCTTCTCATTTTCCTATTTATAACACTGGAACATTTGATTTAAAAAAACAATCAGGTGATAAAATATATGACTATACAAGAAGCGACAATCCAACAAGAGAAATGTTAGAGAATTTATTTACAGAAGTTGAAGGAGGGGCAGGATGTGTATGTACACATACAGGTATAGCTTCAGTTGCACTTCTTTTTGAAACAGTTTTAAAAGCTAATTCTCATGTTTTAGTTGAAGCTGATTGTTATGGTGGAACTTTTAGATTGTTAAAAGTGTTTAAAGAAAAATACAATGTAACAGTTCACTTTGCAGACTTTTTAGAGTTTGACAAACTTGAAAAAATCTTAGCTAATAATCCTATTGATTTAGTTCTATGTGAAAGTCCTACTAATCCTGGTTTAAAAATCATAGATTTAGAAGAAGTAGCTTCATTATCACATAAACATGATGCACTTTTTGCAGTTGATAATTCACTTGCAACATTTATATCTCAAAGACCTTTAGAACTTGGAGCTGATTTTTCTTTATTCTCTACAACTAAATATATATCAGGACATGGGGCAGTTGTTGCTGGTGCTATTGTTGCAAAGACTAAAGAGTTAAGCGATCAAATCCACTATTATGCAAATGCAGGTGGAAGAAGCCAAAATCCAATGGATGTATATCTAATAACTCTAGGTATTCCAACACTTAAAGTTAGAATGAAAGAGCATGAAAAAAATTCATTAATAATTGCAAAATTCTTAGAAGAGCAAGATTATATTATCAAAGTTACACATCCTAGTTTAGAATCACATGCACAACATGAGTTAGCCAAAAAACAGATGGATTATATTCCAGGACTATTTTGTGTAGATTTTACAACTGTTGAATTAGCTGAAAAGTTTATTGAAGATACAAAAATATTTGGTGAGAAATGTTCATTTGGAAGCCCAGATTCAAGAGTAGAAATTCCTGCAAAAATTTCTCATGCAACTTTTTCAAAAGAAGAACTTGCTGCTATTGGAATAAGTGATAGCACTGTAAGATTTTCTATTGGACTAGAAAATGTTGAAGATTTAATAGATGATATTATACAAGCAGTAAAATAAAGAATCAAAAATATGAATAAAAACTTTTTTGAAGCAATTGAGTGTGGAGAGACACTACCAGTAGACAATGTACATGCAGTTTCAGTTTCAATGCCTAAAATACAAGATGTAATTGATTATGAAGAAGGAAAACCTGAAATTTTAGAAAAGATCAAAAGTGGGTATCCAAGATTTATATTACATCCATATCTAAAAAAACTTGCATTGTTTATACAAAAAAAATATAAAGTTTCTAGTGATTTTGAAGTAGTAATATTAAGTTCATCAAAAGCAGTAGAACTAGTAAGTAATAAATATTTCATTAGTAATAAAATAGAAATAAATGAACCTTTTGGAGTTATTTTAGTTCAAAAAGGAACCTGTCAACTTAAAAAAGTTTTAATGTATATTCAACACGTAGGCTGTAATCTTTCTTCAAGACTTGCAGAAGAGTATCTTTATAAAGAGGGATTAATAAACTCAATTCATAAAGAAGAACTTGAAAACAAGGAAAATGCAAAAGATATTATTATAAATACCCTTGCAAATGCCTACGAACAACCCATAAAAAACTTATGTTTAGCACCTTCAGGAATGAATGCAATTTATTCAGTAGTACGTGGCCTTAATTCTATTCAAAGTAGAAATGGAAGAAATATTTTAATTCAATTTGGATGGTTATATTTAGATACAATGAATATAGTAAATCATCATTACAATAGACAAAAAATATTTTCTGATATTACAAATATAGATTTACTAGAAGAGTATTTAGAAGAATATGGTTTTAAAATAACTGCAATAATTACTGAATTACCAACAAACCCTCTTTTAACAAGTTTAGATATTAAAAGATTAAGAAGTCTTTGTGATAAATATAATATTCCACTTGTAATTGATACAACTTTTGCTACACCTTTTAATCTTAATTTAAAAAATTATGCAGATATATTTGTAGAATCACTTACTAAATTTGCTTGTGGAAATGCAGATGTTTTAATGGGTGCAATAATACTAAATAAAAAACATACCCTATCACATATGACAACAGAGTTTTTTAAACATTGTGAACCTGTATTTATAAAAGATATACAAAGATTAGCTTTTCAAATACGAGATTATAAACAAAGAGTTAAGGATATAAGTAAAAATACAAAAGACTTAGTTGAATACTTCAAATCATGTTCTTATATAGATAAAATATATTACTGTTTAAGTGAAGAAAATGAAAAAAACTATAGACAAACAATGATTGATGAAAACTCCTATACAGGAGTAGTATCAGTAACTTTCAATGAAGACATAAAAGATATATATGATAAACTAAACTTTGCAAAAGGTCCAAGCTTAGGTACAGAATTTACTCTTCTAATGCCTTATACTTATTTAGCTCATTACGATCTAATAATAAGTGAAGAAGGGAATAAATTCTTAGAGAAAATAAATTTACCAATAGACTTAGTTAGAATATCAGTAGGAAGAGAACCAATTGATAAAATAATAAATGAGTTTAAAAAGCTAGAGACTTAATCTAGCTTTTTTGTTAAATTATATTTGCATTTAAGTATAATAAAATACCTAGAAAAAACATAATAACTGGAGACAAGAACTCTAAAATATTAGTAATTGTATGTGATTTCTCCGATACTTTATTTAAACTAATTGCAAAAAAAGAAGAGATAAAAATTACTAAACCCATCCCTAAACTTATAAATATAGCAGCTAAAAATACAGCTAAGTATGTTTTTAAAATAAAAGCGTAAATAAATAAGATAACCGTTCCAGGGCAAGGGATAAGTCCTGAAGTTAACACAAAATATAAATCTTTTTTCATAAAATTAGGTTTTAATATATTTTGTTTTTTTGGTTTTACTGTTCCCCATACTTGATTTGTATTATTAGTAGTAGAACAAGAGCAACATGAACAATTTTTATTTTTTAACTTATTAAAAAAGATATATACTGCTAACGCAATTATCATTAAAGCAGATACTTTTGTTAATATTTCAATTGAATCATTTACAAAATTATTTAAAACTGATTGTAAAATAAATATTGAAATAACAACTAATATTAATGCTCCAATTATATGTATAAAGGCACTAGCTTGAGAAATGATAAAGGCTTTAAGATATGAACTTTTATTTGATAAAAAATATGAAAAAGCTAAAGATTTTCCATGTCCAGGTCCTAATGCATGTATAACTCCATATAAAAAAGATATACCTAATAGTATAAAAAGAGCTAAATTATTACCCTGTTCAATCTTTAGTAAATACTCTTTTACTTTATTTGAATAATCAGATAAAAAAGATTCTTCTTTTTTTTGTTTTACAACTTCTTTTGATTTAATACTTGTATCAGTTAATTCTTGATTGTTTTTTATAGTATTTGAAGTATGTATATAAAAAGCTATATCATTTCTATTTAACACTTTTGATACTTTAAAAGGTGCATCAAATTTAATGGAGTTTTTTTCAAGTAATAAAACAAAATAGTTTTCATCGTCATGTATATTTATATATAGAATATTATCTTTTATTACTTTATAATCAAGTTTTATTTCATAATCAAAATGTAATATAGAATCTTTAATATATGTTTTATATTTATTTATAATAATATCATTACTATTTTCTTTGTTAATAACTTTATCATAAGAAATATGAGTTAGATAATTTTTTTCCTCAATATAATCTAATAAAGATCTTTCAACTGGAATAAGTTCTTTTTTATCTAAAAAATTATTTTGATTTTTATCATAAATTTGTTTTAGTTGCTCTGTAAACTCCTTAGTTAAAGCCCAAGTAATATTAGCAGTTTTTATTATATCATCAGAAGCTTTTATATCTATAGAAGCTTTAGTTATAGGTGAATAAATTGTACATAAAGAACACCCTAAAAGAGTGCTCTTTATAAAAATAAATATAAATATAATTCTTATCATTTATATATATTTGCTATCTCATTTGCTGTCTTAATTAAGTCATCTTCCCAATTATAAGATAATGGATCTATAATAGTAACTTTCCCTTTTAAGCTTTTTGCAATTGTTTCAGCACCTTTTTTTGAAAATTGAGGTGATACAAACAATATTTTTATATTATGTAGTTTAGCTTCTTTTACTAAATCTATTAATTGTGAAGGTTTTGGTTCTTTACCTTCAACTTCAATTGCTATTTGTTCTAAATTATATCTATTAGAAAAATATCCCCATGAAGGATGAAATACCATAAATGCTTTATTAGAATAAGGCTTTAGTATATTTTTCAATTTTTCATCTAAAATATTAAGTTCCTCTAAAAAATTTTTATAATTTTTTGTATAGAAATCTATATTTTCTTTATCTATTTTTATAATAGCTTCATATATATTCTTTGCTTGCGTTTTTACTAAGATTGGATCTAACCAAACATGTGGATCAATTCCACCATGGTCATGATGTTTCTCTTCTTCATGTTCGTCATGATGTTTATCTTCTTTATGTTCATCATGATGCTTATCTTCTTCATGTTCCTCATGATGTTTATCTTCTTCATGTTCATCATGATGCTTATGCTCTTTCATTTCTAATTTATTAATACCTAGTGAAGTATCAACAAAAATCATATCTTTATTAGCATTTTTAAATTTATTCAACCAACTTTTTTCAAAAGGT
>JAAETO010000040.1 GCA_024228275.1 Arcobacter sp. | reverse complement strand
TCATGATGTTTATCTTCTTCATGTTCATCATGATGCTTATGCTCTTTCATTTCTAATTTATTAATACCTAGTGAAGTATCAACAAAAATCATATCTTTATTAGCATTTTTAAATTTATTCAACCAACTTTTTTCAAAAGGTACACCTATTGAAAAGTATATCTCTGATTTTGACAACTTTCTCATTTGTGAAACTTTAGGTTCATAAGTCGCTGGAGAAAATCCTTCTTTTACCATGACATTTACTGAAATTTTATCTAAAGCTATTTTTTTTACAAAATATTTTTGTGGTAAAATAGAAACTGTTACCTCTTTTGCATTTAAAACTAAAATACTTAATGCAAAAACTAATCCTAATTTTTTAATCATTATTAATCCAATCTTTTTTTCTCGCAATCTAGTTGCATTTGCTGAATTTTAATAAATTAAAACTTTAATGCAACTTAGTTGTATAAGTAGTTTTATAATCTAAAAACTACTTTTAAAATTAAGTTGCTATAATTCCAAAATGAATATAGCATCAATAACAAACAATAAAAATATAAATTTAACAACAGCTAGAAAAGCTATTTTGAATATTTTATTAGATTCTAAAAAACCTTTAAGTTATGAAGATTTAAAAGATAGTTTAGATATGGATAAGGCTACTTTTTATAGAAACATTATCAAATTTGAAGAAGCCAATATAATTAGTTCTTTTGAATCAAATGATAAAAAGAGATATTTTGAAATACAAAAAACAAAACATTCTCATTTTATTTGTACAAGTTGTTCACAAATTGAGTGTATTCATGAAAACTTGAATTTCAATCTTACAGGATATAGGATTGATAATATTCTTATAAAGGGTATATGCCCTGATTGTTTATTAAAAAAGGAAAAAAACTATGATTAAACAATTTATTTCTCTTGAAAAATTTATTAATAAAGAGGCTTTAAGTGGTGTTCTTTTATTTATTGCTACAGTTGCAGCTGTAATTGTAGCGAATTCTAGTATAGGGCAAGACTATTACGATTTATGGCATATGCCCTTAGGATTAACAATAGGAGACATTGACATTTCAATGACTTTAACTTATTGGATTGATGATGGATTAATGGCATTGTTTTTTTTAATGGTTGGTCTTGAAATAAAAAGAGAAATGTTAATTGGTGAACTATCATCAGTAAAAAAAGCTTCTTTTCCAATTGTTGCGGCAATTGGAGGAATGGTAGTTCCAGCTTTAATATATGTAGCTTTCAATCAAAATAATCCATTAGGGTTTGGGGTGCCAATGGCTACAGATATAGCTTTTGCACTTGGTATTTTAATGCTTCTAGGAAACAGAGTTAATCCTGCACTTAAACTATTTTTAGTAGCTCTTGCAGTAGTAGATGATCTTGGAGCAGTTCTTGTTGTTGCTACTGTTTATACGAGTGACATTCAAAGTCAATATTTTTTACATGCAGGTATTATTTATGGATTAATATGGATGCTTAATATAAATGGCGTAAGAAAGATTTTACCTTATCTTATTTTAGGAATTGCACTTTGGATTTACATTCATGCAATTGGTATACATGCTACAATTGCTGGAGTTTTATTAGCTTTTGCTATTCCAATTAGATCTGAAATTGATGAAAAAAATTTTATTAAAGACACACAAAAGTCTATAAATGATTTTGAGGAACATATTGATGAAATACCAGTTTTAAATCATCATCAAATTGAATCATTAGAACATATTGCTTACAACTATGAAAAAGTTCAGAATCCTTTAGTAAGATTAGAACATCAATTACATGGTTTATCCGCATTTTTTATTATGCCATTATTTGCATTCTCAAATGCAGGAGTTTTAATAGACTTTTCTGGAGTAAGTGCTAATCTTATGATTGTATTAGGTGTAGTATTTGGGTTAATTATTGGTAAGCCTGTAGGTATATTTGGATTTACTTACCTAGCTTGTAAACTAAAAATAATAACTAAGCCTGATAATATCTCTTGGGATGATATTTTAGCTGTAGGATTTTTAGGTGGAATTGGTTTTACAATGTCAATTTTTATTACTCATCTTGCTTTTTTGGACGAGGGTATAATTGCAGCTGTAAAACTTGGAGTCTTCGCAGCTTCATTTATAGCAGCAGTAATTGGTGTGATACTAATTTTAAGAAAAAATTAACATAAAATTAACAGACCTTAAATATAATAAAAAAAATTTATTTAAGGTCTGTCATGAAAAAAATATTTCTATCTATATTACTTTTTGTTGCGTCACTAATTGCATCAGATATTAAAATTAAAGACGCTTATGTTAGAGCAACTCCTCCTGGATTACCAAATTCTGCTGCTTTTATGAGTATCGAAAATCACTCTATGTCACTTATTTCTCTTGTTGATGTAAAAACAGCTGCTTCTGCTGCTGCTGAAATACATACACATGACATGAAAGATGGTATAATGAAAATGTATCAAGTTCCAAAAGTTGATATAAAATCTCATGATACTACCACATTAAAACCAGGTGGTTTTCATATAATGTTACTGGGACTTGTAAAAAAGCCTTTAAAAGAAGGTCAAACAATTAATTTAACTCTAGTATTTTCAAATAATCAAAATATTGATATAACTGTTCCTGTAAAAAGTGTAATGAGTGGCATGAAAATGAAGCATAAGAAAATGCACCATCATTAAAAATTTTTATGAAAATACCTTCAGTAATGATTTCCCAAATAATATTAATTATAAGTATAATTTGCGGATACTTTTTAATAGATTTTAATGTCTTAGAAAAGAAAATACAAGGTAAAGGAAGGTTTATTGAGCAAAATAAAGATTGTGATTTAAGACAAGGTCCTTGCCAAATCATTATTGAAGATAATACAAAACTTACATTAGAGGTTTATCCAAAAAATTCGCCTTTAATGGAAAAAATAAAATTTCAAGTTAAGAGTTCAAATAGTAAAATAGAAAACTTATCTTTAAAAATTTATTCGACAAATATGAATATGGGGACATATGAACTTCCTTTAGTAAAAAGTTCAGATGGAATATATGAAACGGTAAGTACCTTACCTGCTTGTAGAATTGATGATATGAAATGGAATTTAGACATTGAAAAAGTTTCATTATTTAATATCATTGGTGCAAGATTTAATTTTTAAATAGGAATAAAATGAAAAAAATGCTATCTTTTTTTACAGTAATTATTATTTCTGTAATTGGAATTTATCTTATTCAACCTATGGTTGATAAGTATAAAGAAAATAAAAAATATGATTTTAATGTTTCTAGTATAAACGGAGAGTTAACTAAAGATAGTTTCAAAGGAAAGGTTTTTGCAATATACTTTGGATATACATATTGTCCAGATGTTTGTCCAACATCACTTAGTTCCTTGGCTCAAGCTTTAAAAACTTTTAGCAATAAAAAACAAGATGACTTTAAAGGTCTTTTTATTAGTGTAGATCCTAATAGAGATAAAATAGAAGCGTTAGAAGAATATTCAAAATATTTTCATAAAAATTTTTCAGGAGCTACTTCTAATAAAGATAATATAGATGATATTGTAAAAAGATTTGGAGCTTATTACGCAAATATATATTTAGAAAACTCAAAAATGGACTATACCGTTTCACATACTTCGAATATATATTTATTTGATAGAGATGGAAATTTTGTGGAAAAAATAAATCATTTTTCAGACGTAGATTACATAAAAAAATCTTTAGAAAAAATCTTATAATTACTAGTGTAAAAATAGCAATTTTATTCTATTTTTACACTACTTTGTTTGATATACTCAATAATGGAAAACTTAAAAGAACTGAAAAATACAATTTTTGAGAATGTTAATAATTCTAATAGAGAATTTGTTAAACATTTTCATGATACTTACACTATAGGTATCACTCACGATGGGATATTCAATTCTATTAACTCTAACAAATCAAGTCTATCATATAAAAATTCAACTCGTATTTTAAATCCAGGAGAAGTTCATTGTGGTGATTCTACATCATGGAAATATACAAATTTTTATCCAACAGTCGAATTACTTATTCAAGTTTATGAACAAATATATTTTGAAAAAAAAATACCTATATTTGAAAAGCATATAATAAAAGATATAAATCTTTACAATCTTTTATTAAATTTTTTCATTAGCACTTTTAACAAAAAAAATAAAATGATTATTGAAACTAATTTAATAAATACAATATCATATTTGATAAAAAACTATACTCAAACTACAAAAAAATATCCTAATTTATTTGATGATAAAATTGTAATGAAAAATACAATAGAATATATAAATGACTATATAGAAATTAATATTTCATTAGACGAATTAGCTTCACTATCAAACTTAAGTAAATATCATTTCCTAAGAGTTTTTAAAAAAAATATAGGATTAACACCTCATCAATATATAATTAATCAACGTATACAAAAAGCAAAAAAACTAGTTTTAAGTGGAGACAAATTAAGTAATATTGCTTATAGTGTTGGATTTAATGATCAATCTCATTTTATTAGAAACTTTAAAAGAATATATGGATATTCTCCAAAGAAACTTTTAGATAAAAGCAATTTTATTCTATACTAATTCTATCTAATAGAATATACTTAAAATAAAAAGATTAAAATGAATAACTCGAGCAAAAATATTTTTTATTTTCTTATGTTTTTAGCAATGGCAGGATGGGGAGCTTCTTGGGTTAGTGCTAAAGTACTAAGTTCTTATATTAATGAATATGAATTAATATTTTTTAGAAATATATTTACAATTGTTACACTTATACCGATTTTATTAATTACAAAAAAATATTTCTATATAAATATACGAAGTCTATTTCTAGCTTTAATAGCATCTATTGTAATGATTATTTATATGAAATGCTACTTTTTAGGTACTAAATTTGGTACAGCATCATTAGGAGGCGCATTAGTTACTACTTTAATTCCTATAAATACATTTTTAATTATGGCTATAATTTTTCGAAAAAAAATTGAAAGAAAAGACACCTTTGCGCTTATTCTAGGAAGCATAGGAGTTCTAACTATGTTAAACTTTTGGTCTTTTAAACTTGAACAATTATTTAAAATTGAGAATATGTATTTTTTACTAGCTTCAATTTTTTGGCCAATTTTAACAATAGTTAGTTCTAGAATTACAAAAACTTCGCCTATTGTATTTACCTTATATATTCATATTATTTCAACTATTATAGTAAGTTTTTTATTCATTGATTTCAATAATATAAACTATGCAAGTTTTGATAATATTTTTTGGATAAATATACTTAGTCTTGCTATTATCTCTACTACTTTTTCCACTACTATTTATTTTATAGGAATTGAAAAACTAGGAACAAAAGAAGTAAGCTCTTTTATATTTTTAGTACCATTTTTTGCAATAATTTTAAGTGTAGTATTTTTAAAAGAAGAAATAAGTTTATCAATAATACTTGGTACTATACTAACTATAATTTCAGTTAAAATATTAAATAATATAAAAATCTTTAAAAGAAAAATATAAATGAACCAAGAAAGTAAAAAATTAAGTGCTTTAAGTCTATCAGGACTAATTATTGGACCAATATTAGGCTCAGGAGTAATACTACTACCTCCGCTTTTATATAATATGATTGGAAACTTCTCTCTTTTAATTTGGATTAGTATTTTATCACTTATATTTTACTTTTAATTAAAATTAATTTTCCTATAAATTAAAAATCAATATATTTTCTACCTTACGTAAGAACCGTTATTAAAGTCAACTGTAGTTCCATTAACATATTCTGGACAAGTTGTAGCCAACCAAAAAATCACTTCAGCAGCTTCTTCAGGCTCCGCAAATCTTCCACAAGGAACAATCTTTCTAAATTCAGCTTTTCTTTCTTCTGAATTATCTTTTTGCATATTAGTTTCAACTGGACTAGGTGCAATACAATTTACAATAATACCATCCCCACCTAATAACTTAGCAAAAATTTTAGTAGCATTTATCAATCCAGCTTTTGCAATTCCATACCAAATATCAGGGTGTCCAATTTGTCCAGCAATAGAAGCTGTATTTACAATTCTTCCATAGCCTCTTTCTTTCATTCCCTTACTAAAAAGTGTAATTAACTCCACAGGAGTATGCAAATCTACATTTAATATATGCTCTTTTGCTTCTTTTGGATAATTATCATAAGTATATTTAGGCTGCATATATCCTGCATTATTTATTAATACATCAATTTCCCCTACTTCTTCTACTAGTTTTTTTAAATCTTTAACATTTGATAAATCATACTCAATTAAAGTTATTCTTTTACTATCTTTTAAAGGGAAACTAGAAAAATCACGAGCTACTATTACTATCTCATAATCTATACCCAAAAATTTATTTACAACTTCAAGTCCTATACCTTTGTTTCCTCCAGTAACTAAAACTCTTTTTAACATATTATTAATCCTTTTAAATTCATTAACTTTTAGTTTCCAAATAGTTTGTTAAAAGCTTCTGCAATTTCTTTATTATTTCCATTATTTTCAGATTTTGATGGATTAGAGGGAGCTTTGTTAAAAAGATTATTTAAATCTATTTTATTTTTTAGTTTTTCTTCTATTTTATTTTTTAGTTTTTCTTCTATTTTCTTTTTAAATTTATCAGTTTTTTCTTTTACTTTTTTACCGTATTTATTTTTTAAAAAAGCTTTTGTATCAACTCTAACTTTTGGATTAGATAAATTTCCTTTAATTGTAGTATCAAATGTATACTTTTTAATAGATGTTTTAACCAATGCATCAATAGAGTTTTTCTCAGTATTAAGTGTACTTTTTGGAACTTTAATTGTAGTATATTTACTTTGCATATCAATTACAGTTTTAATAATATTTTTATTCATATCACTTTTTATTTCAACTTTATTGTAAACCTCTTTTGTTAAATCAAATCTTGCAAAAGTATTGATTATATTAGAGTACTGATTTTTGATAAATTTACCATTTATAAGATTTCCACCAATCTTACCAACTTTTGTTGAAATATTATAATTAACATCAATATTTGATTTTGATGTAAAAATCTCTGGATAATATAACATATGAGTTAAATCTTTTATTTCAACTTCACTAACTTTTGCTTTGAAATTGTCATTTAAAAGATTAAAATTTATATTTCCTCCAAATATATTAGATTTTCCATCTACACTTAATAAATCTTTCCCTTGTTTAATATTTCCTGTAAACTTAACTGCTCCTCTCATTTTTGTCTGAGTAACATCATAAAGTTTTGATAAATTAGATGCATTTAATATATAATCACTTGTAAATTCACTTTTTGCTATATCAAATACAGCTTTTTTCATATCTAAATTAGCTACTGTAGTATTTAAATCAATTTTAGAAATTGCTTGTGTTTTTACTAAGTCAGTAATTATTTCACCTTTAAATCCTAGTAGTTTTTTAAGTTTTTGTTTAAATTCTTTATTAACTACAGAATTATTTACTTTACCATCTAAGATAGTAGTTAGAATTTTTCCATCAAGGTTTTTTATATCTGCACTTTTTATTTTTGCATCTATATTAATTAAACCATTTGCATAATTTGGTTGATTTAATAAATTTAATAAAGATGATATATTTGCTTTTTTTACTAAAATATTAATAGATTCAGGATTAGAATTTACTACTTTTGCTTCATATTTAGTATTACTTTTAAAAATATCTGATATACCATCTACTGTTATGTCACCTTTTTTTACACTTACATTTCCAGAAGTTGAAAAAGAGCCATTAAATTTTTGATTAATAAGATATTCTAATTTTGATAAATTTTTTACAAAGAGTTTATAATCACTATTTATATCAAAACTTTTTAAATCAACTGTGGCTTTTTGTATATTTAGTTTTGCTATTGAACTATCAAATACAACTTTTGTATCTGCTAAATCAGGAGATAGTTTAGTAACAAAATCACCATTAAAAGAAATTGGAGTTTTAGGGTTAACTTTTAACTCTTTGTTTAAAGCTTTTACGTTTAAAATACCATTTGAAATTTTTGTAGTAATAAGTCCATCTAAAGTTTTTATATTGGCATCTTTTATATTGGCATTTATATCTATCTTACCATTAGCATAAAGAGGTTGATTTACAATATGTAAAAGTTCTTTTATATTTGCATGTTTTACGTTAAATACTATATTAGTTAATTTAAAATCAATCAAATCTATATTATATGTTGTGTCACTTGACGCAAAAGAACTAATACCTTTTACTATTGCCTTTTCTTGAGTACCTTTTATTATACCTTTTGTTGAAAATGAACCATTTAACTTTTGTTTAGTAAAATTTTGAAGTTTTGACAAATTTTTTATATTTATATCGTATGCTAAATCAACACTTTTTTCAAATATTGCTAATTTACCTTCAATATTAATTGTAGAATTATCATCAATCATTGCTTTAAATAAAATATCATTAGTAGTAAGTTTAAAATCAATTACTTTTAAGTTTACCTCATCTTGACCTTTGTTAGCTTGATCTTCAATAAGTAAAGATACGTATGAGTTACCTGTTGACGTAAATAATAAGCCATAAATCGAACCAATAATAAGTACAATAAATAGTGTAAGACCAAAGAATAGTTTTTTCATTTTTAGAACCTTTTTATAATTTTAAGAAAAATTATTATACAAAAAATTAATTAAAATAAATTTATTTCTTATTTATAAGTCAAATTTAATGTAATTTCTCTTATTCTAACAAAGAAAAGTAAACCAATAGCACAAAATATTTTTAATGCATAAAAAAATTGTTACAAAAAGTAATTAATAGTTTTTATATTGCTATGACTAATTAAATTTTAAATATCTTTCATGTATAATTTCGTCCAATCAAAGTATCAAGTAGGAAAATATTTGCATTTATGTAAGTATTGCTACAGTTTTCTGTGGTTACGCTAGCCGAACATACTTTGAAAACAAATATTTTATAAGGAATCTTGAATGAAAAAAATCGTTCTATTAATGCTAGCTATTGCTGGTGCTGCTTTTGCTGCCGATGGTGCAGTTGCAAATGAAACTTTAAAAGCTTACTCTGTAGTTGCTGCAGGTATTGGTCTTGGTCTTGCTGCACTTGGTGGTGCTATCGGTATGGGTAACACTGCTGCTGCAACTATTGCTGGTACTGCTAGAAACCCTGGTTTAGGTGGAAAATTAATGACAACAATGTTCATCGCATTAGCTATGATCGAAGCACAAGTTATTTATGCACTTGTTGTTGCTATGATTGCATTATATGCAAACCCATTCTTAGGGTAATTTCTAAGCTACAGCTTATAAATTATAAAAGGTCAAGAGTTTTTCTCTTGGCCTTTTTTTAATTCTTTTATGCACTTGTGGTGGAACGGTAGACACGCGGGCTTGAGGGGCTCGTGCTTCACGGCGTGAGGGTTCAAATCCCTCCAAGTGCACCATCTTTTTATACTTATTAATTATATGAAGTAATAGCAATTACTATAGTTTGAATTGCTAGCATTATCCAAATAATCTTATTCATGTTAATATCAAACCATTTAACAAAATTTTTCATATCTAATTTTACTAATTAAACTTGAGTTATTAATTTAAAAAAAATATTGATTATTTAATAAAAAGTTTTTTATATTTTAAAAAATCACTTAGGTTTTGAATATATTATTAACTAGTTCGGTTAATACAAATAGCTTTATTTTCGTACTCGCCTGTTCGATAGTTCAATTTTCTTTTAATTTTCAACACCTTACCTTCTTGAATGCAATCTTTTTGACTTATTGTTGAAGTATCATTACTACATCCCGAAAAAAAGATAATAGTAATCAGAGATATTGCAGTTATTCTTTTCATGACGTATTAATCCTTTATTATATTATAATGACATATAGTATTCTAAAAGTATCATTTATACAATTAATATATTAATTTGTACTTTACAAATGTAACTTATCTAATTTTAAAAATATTTATATCAATTATATTTATTATTAAATTAGACTTAATTATTTTCTATTAAAATCAATTTGACTAAACCTTGCACCCTTTGTTAATACTTTTATACTACATATTATGTCCAAAGGAACATTACAAAGTTTATCATTCTTTTTTATTATTATATATTCTCTTTTTTTGATATCTGTGTTTGTGTCTAAGGCTTTTCCAATAAATATTTCTTTTAAATCTGTTGTAATGATTTCTATATCATATTGAAACATGCAAATTACTTCTATATAATCGTGTAAATCACATGATATATTATTAACATTCATAATATCTCCTTTTAAATTTATTAAAAAGTCCTAACTAGTTAAGTATATGATTTTATTTAGAATTACTAATAAAAATTGCTCAAATCAATTATCATTAAAATTTTATTATTTTAAATAAATAATAATAAAAATTCGATTATTTAGTATTTATATGCTAAAATAATATAAAAGTAAAAAGTAAAGTTATGCAAAACTCAATTGAACAACAAATTATTGAATTTAATGAAAAAAAATTTTATCATATTTTTTCAAATACTTTAATTAGAATAAAAGCTACGCATATAACTGCTATTATTGTACTGTTAATAAATTCAATTTTTTTTACAGATAATTTTATCTCACAATCCATACAATTTATACTTGTTTTCATAATAATTTTACATGATTTTGATGATATATATTTAAAAAGAAAACTTTCTGAAAATATATGCAAATTAAATAGTGCCAATAAGATATTAGAACAACATAATTTAGAGTTAAAGCAACTAGCAACAATAGATTTTTTAACAAATATCCCAAATAGAAGATACTTTTTTGATATGGGGGAAAAAGAATTTTATTTAGCAAAAAGATACAAAAGTATAATTTCTTTAGTTTTCTTAGATATTGATTATTTTAAAAAAATAAACGATAATTATGGACACAGTATTGGCGATGAAGCGCTTTTATTTGTATCTGAGATTATAACTAATAATATAAGAAAATCTGACCTTTATGGAAGAATGGGAGGAGAAGAATTTGCAATAATGTTAATAAATACAAATTTAAATGAGGCGAAAACATATTGTGATAATCTAAGAAAAGAAATTCAAAAAAATAAATTTATTAAAGATGAAATAAAAATTGAAATTACCGTAAGTATAGGTGTTACTTCTATTAATAAGTCAGATATAAATTTAAATGATTTATTTAAAAGATCTGACGAAGCTCTTTATTTAGCTAAAAAAACAGGTAGGAATAAAGTTTGTTAAAATTATTTTTTAATTATAATTTATTTAAATTTCTAAATAATTATTTTTTTAATACAATATAATTGGTAAAAATACTATTTAATAAAAAATAAAAATTTTTACCAAACATATAAATATCTCTAGAATTCGTACTTAATTACTTACTAAAATCATTTCATAACTTTAATTTAATAAAAAAAAAGATACACTTTATTTATATATCAAAAAAAGGTTAGCATGAAAACTATATTATTAATTATTTTTTTCTTAATTATTATTTTTATAATTTTATTTAAAATACTAAAAATCAAGAAACATAAAGTTGATAAATTTTACAAAAATACTAATATACAATTAAAAAAAAGATTAGATTTAATACCAAGTTTAATAGCAACATTTAAAGAATATAGTAACAATGAAAAAAAACTTCTAGAAAATATAAGTTATATTAGATCAAGTTCAATAAAACATAACTTATCAGATACTAACATTATATCTTTAGATTCAAAATTAACTTTAGCACTTAAAAATTTAATTGATAAGATAGATAATTCTACAGATTTAAAAAATAATGAAAATATCATAAGTATTAAATTATTATTGAATGAAATCGAAAATCAAATATCTACTTCTAGAAAAACTTACAATAATGTTGTAAAAGATTACAATAAATATGTAGAAAAAATACCTACTAAATTCATTGCAATAATTATGAGCTATAAAAAAAGAGATTTATTTAAAATAGTTTAAATATTTAAGATATTAAAGAAACACTAATTCCAATAATAGTTAAAGTTGCAATAACAGCAGATGTTCTAAATAAATCTTCAAATTTAGAATTTTTAATCATTTTATATCCTTTCTTAAGATTATATTCTAATTATATATAAAATATAACTAATTTCTATAATAACATAATTTTATTTTTTTTGCAAGTTTATCTATTTGTAAAACTCTTGAACAATTTTTTCTAATTCTACTACTGGTGGACTTGGTAACTGAGGATATCTTTTCTTAACAGCATTAGTTACCCACTGTGGATATATTCTAAAGTTTAATTTTACAATAGCAGTTAAAGGATATGATAATTTGTCTCCTTTATCAACTTTTATATCATAAGATTCAATTCTTCTTTCTCCTGCTTTAATTCTGGAATCACTTAAAAGCTTCTCATATCTCCAAAAAAGTAGACCTACTGGTTTACCATCTTTATCTCCAAAAACTTTCATAAATGGTCTTGCATCATCACCTAAATTTCCATCTTCTTTTAATTTACCACTTTCAAATACTACATTGCCCTCTCTATCTTTAACTGTTATATCTAACCATAATTCTCTAAAATCTGCAACCCCTGTAGGTAAATGATGACCTGCTCCTACATTCTTAACGCCTACACGGATCTTATTATCTTTTATATTAACATCTAGTTTTGCAGATCTTCTTAATAATTGTAAAGTTTGATTTTCATGTTCTTTATTTTTAAGTCCAGATAAAAAATGATTTGAACCAGCAAAATAATGAACTTTCACATCTTTCTTTATCTTTCCTCCATCAGTTGAACGACCTTTGAAAGGTGAGAACTTATCATTTTCTAAATAAGTCATATGACAATCTATACATGATTTATGTTTACTAGGATCATCTGGATTATTAAATGGTGATTTTTGCCATTCCTTAAAGGTAGAAACAATTTTACTACCACTTCCTGGAGTAAATTCATCATGACATGAAGCACAATATAATGCATCTTTATATACTGGTTTCATATAACTTTTTAAATGTACTGTAGGGTTTGAATTAATAAATTTTTCACTTAAAAATTGTGCTAACTCATTTTTACTGTCTTCAAATACATATTTTTCACGTTCCGTTAAATTCAAAGTATAAGAGGCATTACCTCCAACATCTTCAATTTTTGTGATTCTATGACATGCAAGACAAGAGACACCTTCTTCAAGTTTCGAATTCCCATGTATTTTTAGTTCATTTACTAGTGTTTTAGCACCACTTTCAAAAAACTGATCCATCTTATCTGTAGTTCTAGTAAGTTCAGTAGTTAGAGCGCTTGGATTATGACATCCCATACACCACTTTCTAAATCCCTCTCCTTCAACTTTTGCCGCAAGGTCTTCTAAAACTAAATAATAAGGATTAGTTCCAGCTAAATTTTTATGATTAGAATCTGCCCATTGATTAAAGACATCTTCATGACATGATTTACATTTTGCAGAATTAGTCCAATCTTCAATATGATATTTTTCTACATCATCTTCAAGCTTTACCCAAGTTGATAAATATGGTAAATTCTCTTTTGCCAGTACATAAGTATGAAGAGAATCCATCATTTTATTAACTTCTTGATTCATTTTTTTAGGATTTACAAGTTCTAAATTTGCATTTTCATCTTCTCCCATACCACCTTGTGTATCTCTAGCCATTCTTACATAATCAGCAAGTGGAGATTTAGAAATAAAACCTTTATCTATATTATCATGTCCAATGCTAGCATCAAATTTTTTATTAAGTTTTGTATCTGCAAATAAAAATCCATTAGTAAAATTAAATCCTTCAAAATGACATGAATTACAACTCATCCAAAAATCTCCTGCCATTGGATTATTTTTAAATGTATTTGAATTTCCATTATTAAATAGAGTTTTACCTTCTCTTAATTTTTTAGGTAAAGGATCTTTATCTACAAGTTTTGAAAAAAAATTTTTTGATACAGTTACCCTAGCAAAAGGATGACTACCTCCACTATCAAGTAATGTCATATCTAATCTAGCTGCATTTTGTACATATATATTATCATTAGTAGGATTTATAATAATAGACTTAGGATTGGTATTATTTGGATATGCTCTTAAAATTTGTGTGGCCTTAGCACCTTTTCCACTTCTATTTCCTCTTTTTCTATGCCTTTTTTTCTTAGAATTGCCACTACTTCTTCCAATATTAAAAACCATAACATCTTCACTTCCTGCAAGAGTAACAAAGGCTTTATTTCCATCAGAAGAAAATGCTAAATCCCAAGGATTTGAGACAATCATTGTACGATTACTATTATTTAACACATTTATAGATTTAAATAGATGTTTTCTTTTTTTTGTAAGTTCTTCTTCTAAGCCTTTTTCTAAAGATATAATAGACACAGAAGGAAATATTGTTGACTGAAACTGGAACTTATGATCAAAATTCCATAAAACATGAGGTAACCATGCTTCTTTTCCATTTGGTTTTATTTCTATATCATCTAATAAGCGTGGCTTACCTTGAGACACAAATTCATCATCATTATGAGTTGAATGTAAAGTTATTGTTTTTAATCTAACTAAACTTCTACTATCGAAAATTGATACCATTCCAATCATTGAATGACTAACTAAAAGTCTACCATCATCAGTTAAAGCCAATCCTCTAGGTGTTTTATCTGTTTTTATTGTACTTATTATTTTAAATTCTTTATCATCAATAACTAAAATTTCATTATCTTCAAAAATAGTTACAAAGAAATAATTGTTTTTTTCATCATATATAATTGAATGAGGTTTATTTTTTGTTTTTATTTTTTTTAATATGTTATTCTTTTTATCTAAAAAAATAACTCTATTTTTCATATAATCAGTTATACCATATACTGATTCATCACTTTTAAAAGATATTCTTCTTATATCAATACCTAATTTTTTCTCAAAAAGTTTTTCTCCTGATTGCGAATCTATTTTAGATACTGTACCGGCATCTAAGTTAGCACTATAAATATATTTATTATCTTTAGTTAAATATAAAGCATTACTGCTTACAGAAGAATAAGATAAAGTAGGAGCAAATAAGGTAAATAATAATAATGAAGATGTAAGTGAATCTTTTTTTAATCTAAATTCTTTAGCTCTTTCTTTTCTTCTAATATTTTTGTTAGAAAAGATTGAATGATACCACAAGAAAAAAAGCAAAAAAAACGAACCATAAAGATGTATTAAAAAAGAGTATTCTCCAAGTTTATCTCCTCCTCTATTCCCTATAAAAAACAAATAAAAACCACTAATTGTAATCAATAATAATGTAATACCTAAAAACATTCCATTACCACTATTACGTCGTCCTGAAATTATATTTTTTCTATATTTATAAGTATGCATATTTACAAAAGGAATAATAAGAAAAATAGACACGATAAGAGATAATAAAATATGTAAAGCTTGTATCATACTAAAATACTTCCAAGAAAGATCAATTAAATCCCATTGAAGTATTCCAGTAATAAACATAAAAACAATTGATATTTCAACATATAATATATTCATAACATATCGTCCTAAAATATTTAAACTTTTCGATTAAATTTTTTAGATTATACTATTTACATATTGATTATATTCTTAATAATGAAAATGATTATCATGTATGATATTAGAAGTAGTGTTACCTCATTTTATAAACGAGGTAACAAAAGAAATAAATTATTTAGATAATTTAACTTTTCCAGCCATAGTCATAGCTGTACCATATTTACCACCTGCACTAGTAATAGGAGCTACGTTATCACCATCGTTATTTGATGTTTTCATACCGATCGTTTCATATTCACCTGAGTCTAATAACCACTCAGCTAATTGTGCACCATCATTTAATGAATTTCCATTAATAACAATTTGGAACCAAGAAGTAAATCTTTCTGTTAAATTTTGTAACTCTAATGCTGGTTCTTTTTCACTTCCAACATTTTTTAAGTTATTAATAGCATCTCTTAATCCACCACTTACTGCACCAATAGTATATGGAGTATACTCTCTTGTTTCATCTACGTAAGTACCTAAATCTTTATTAAATAATACTTTTTCAATTGAAACTACTAAAGATCTAGCTTCATCTCTATATTTATTATCTTCTAATGCTAAGAAAGCTGCTGTTAATCCTCTAACAACTGCGAACTGAGTACCTAAATCTAAACCTTTTTTAGATTTTGAAGAGATAGAATAAGTTGTAGCATATAAACCATCTTTACCTTTTAAGTTTGCAACTAAGAAATCAGCTTGAGTTTTAATTAATGCTAATGCTTCATTACCTTGAGCAGTTCCTAATGATTTAGCACTATCTGCCGAACCATAACCAACTGGTAATGCATCAATTGATCTTTGGAAGATTCTTAATGCTTCAATAGAATATGCAGCATCAAAAGTTGTAACACTTGAACCTTTTTTACCATCAAATCTATCAACTAAAGTTCCAGCATTTTTATCAAAGTGGATTGTAGAGATATTTTCAAATAATAAGTTTTGAACATTTGAAGCAACAGAAAAAGCATCATCAGCTTTTACATCATTTGCTCTATTTGCATCAGTATTTGATTTTGGAGCATTTTTAAAAGGTGCACCATCAAATACGCTTAAGAATGCAGGATTCTGATTTACATTAGTAACTCTTTGATCAGAGTATGCATAGAATTCAGAGATTGGCCATAATACTTGCCAAGTATCTCTTAATGAAGAATGTCCTTCTTTAACTTTTAAAGAAGCAACAGATTTAGTACCATTAGCTTGTCCTTCAGTAACTGATACTTTATTAGCAAACCACACAGGTTTAGAAGCATCATAAGAAGGAGTAAAAGTAGCACCTAATTTTTTACCATCATATCCAAGTTTTTCTTGTAAATATAGAATTCTTTCCCAAGCAATCTCTGTTAAAATAGCACCATTTACACCATCAGCACTAGATACACCTAATGCGTGTTTACCATCATGATCCATAGTTGAACTTGAAGCTTCAACCTCTTCGTCATTTTCTATAACATGCATTCCACCTAGGAAATCTTGTGCCCATAAAGTATCTTTTAATAAAGCACCACCAAATGAAGCTGGATTAAATGTTTTATCCATACCAGATTCTACCCAAGCAAGAGTTTTATAATCTCTTAAATAAGCAGGAATTGCAATTTTAACAGTTGATTCTTTACCATCTCTAACAATAACTACTTCATCTTTATTTACAACAGTTCTATCAACTTTTTGTGCAAATTCTGGAAGACCTGAAATGTAAGGTAAAGCAGTTGGATGCATGTTTAAAGGTAAAATTTCTGGATCATTACCTGTAACTTTTGCAAATTCAATAAATCTTTTTGCAAGAGAAACCATATCTCCACCTCTTTTTGCATTTAAAAGTCCATTAACTAAATGTGGTCCCATTTTAGATTGGTAATTTAATGCATACATTGCTTCTTCTGAATACTCATAACTTTCAATTCCTGAAGAATAGTCAAATTGTGTTGGCTCATTAATAGCATTTGGATCAAGTGTATCTAAGTCTAAACCTAAACCTTCTACCATTGGCTCACCAGTTAATTCAAATTCTGTATATGCAAACATTGAACCTGCAGTGTTAAAAGTTTTATCTAATACTTGTGCTTTCGTATTAGATGATGCGTATAAAGTACCTACTACTAAAGAAGCAGCAAGTGATATTTTTACTAATTTGTTCATTCTTGTCCTTTATTTTTTGAAAACGATTCTCAGAATTATAAATGAATAAAACTTACTTTTTACTTAATTTTATATTACTAATTTTTTTTTTTAAAAAATTTTTTAATTCTTAATTAAATAATATTTATGCTCTCCAATAAAACGTCCATAAAACTCTTTAAACCCTCCTTTTGATGGTCTTGAAGTAGTTATTAAAAAGGTTTTTTGTTTTTTATTTATATAACGTGAACTATTAATATAATAATTATCAAAAACTCTATGATTTGTATATTTCCTAAGTATCTCTATACTTCTATTTGACAAAATAATTCTATTTTTTTCTTTTTTAAGTTCCTCTACAATCTGATCGATAGGAGAGACTTTACTTTTATAATTTGTGATACTAAATATATTTAATAAAATGATTAGTATTAAAAAAAATTTAAATTTAACTAAAACTCTTGCTATTATAATATTGAACAAAAAAACAATAGGTATCATATGTCTCATATTATCTGGATTTTGTGCAACAATAATCCAGAAGAAATAAGTAAAAATAAATATATATATAAGAATAAATTTTTTTTCATACTTAAATATTGCATATAGAAAAATAAGATATGGAAGATTAGTGATACTAAAAAAAATTTCCCACCAAGATATTTGCGTATTTTGACCAATACCCCATAATGAAAAATGTCCAAATATAAATCGTTTTGCTTCATAAAAAAACAACATACCATTATTAGCAAGTATAAATATAATAAAAAATATAGAAGTCATGAAAAAATAAATAATGACATCTTTAAAACAATCTTTTTTTGCAAAAAATAAATATATTAAACCTATTAAAAAAAGAATTAAATATGAAGGTCTTGAAAATAATGAAATAGCTAAAACGATACCACTAAATTTAGTTTTGTTTAACTCCAATAAATATAAGCCAAGAAATAAAAAAAATAAACCTATACTATCACTTAACATACTAAGTGACAAATTAATAAGATATGGGCTTGAAAGTGATAAAAGAAAAACAATAAATGCTGTTCTTTCTTCATCTATTTTCTTAACATATAAAAATAAAACTAGGGGTAATAAAATCGCACTTATTGAACTTATTAAAAATAAAGTAAATTTACTATCATTTATAAAATAATTTACAATCTTTCCTAGAACTATTATGAAAGGATAACCTGGGAAATGTGGTGAAAAATCTATAATACTATAATATTCAATTCCATTAGCTAAAAATAAAGAATCATCATTGTAAAAAGAAGGAGGATAACTAAAAATAAAAAAGGCGTAAAATAATGTTAATACACCTACACTTATTTTTAGTTTATTCATCTATATTGTTTTTAATATTTTAACTGCTATATCTTTATTTTTTTTGTACTCTTCTACATTTGCAGGTTTTGCACCAACTCCAAAAAGACCAGGATTTCCAATTGCTTTTATACATTTTTTTATTCTATTTTTAAGTTCTTTATTTTTTTCTTCTTCTAATGATACAGATAAAATTTTATAAAACTTATCAGCTTTTGCTAACATTACTTTAGCAACATTAAACTCATTTATATTTTTTAAACCACCATCAAGTCTTCTTTCAATTTCACTTGCAATAGAGACGTTAAGCCATTTAACAATATTATCTTTATCTTTTTTTTCAATTGAAGTTTTTAAACCTTCAAATAATTTATTGTTAAATTCGTCATTTAAGTATTTATAATTCTTTTCATAATCAACAAATACATCTTTAGCAGTTTTAAAATCATCAACATTTATTGCTTTTAAGATTGCCTCTTTAGAATCAATTGTAGGTTCTTTTCCTGCAGCTGCATAAGAATATGCGTATAAGTTTGTAGAAGCTAATAAAGCTACTAAAAAAATTAAAATATGTCTCATTTCTATTCCCTTTTATTTAAATTTAAGCAACACTTTTTGTTTCAATTACTGTTTTTTCATTTCTATGGTTATAAATTTTTTCTTTTGATATAGAATCATTATCTAAAATTTTTTGAGCTGCCATAATTCCAGTTTCCATTGCAGTATCTAAAAATATATACCTATACGTACCTTGACGTCCGGCCATAATTAAATTATCAAATTTATTTAAATATTCAATTGTTTTATCTCTTTTTTCATTATACTCTACATCCATAAGAGTATATGCATGTTCTGTTGAAAATGAAAAGTAATCAACTATTTTATCTTCAATATCAAACTTTAATCTTATTAAATCTTTTTTTACAATTTCTAAAAGTTCATTTTCTGGCATATTCCAAATTTCATCATTTTTGTTACATGGAATTTCTAACATAATAGAACTTTTACCTTTAGGTGACATTGAAGAAGATCTTCTTTTTGGTTCTTGAATTCTTGTTGGTAATAAATCATAATCACTTACATACTGCCAAGTATGTGGAGAAAAATCTTCTATATCTAAACCTATACATAAAAATCTTAAACTTCTAAACTCTAATCCACTTTCAAAGCCTAACTTAGATGACATCTCGTTTAATGGCATAGTTGAGATAATATTTTTTGTAGTATAAACATTATCTTTTGTAGAAATACTTTTTATTTCATTTTCACTATGAATAAAACTTTTTACTTCTGAATTTAGGATGATTTTACCACCTAAAGATTCAAATTTTAAAGCCATTTTAGACGGTAATCCACCAAAACCATATTTTGGATATCTATAACTTTTAGCGTATGTTCTAACTGTTTTCTTGTTTTTGAAAAACAATTTTTTAGCTACATCTTTTAAATCTAATAAGGAAATCCTTTGTCCAGCCCAATCAGCACTAAGTTTTTCCGGTTCTATTCCCCAAAGCTTTTTAGTATAAGGACCAAAAAAATTATTATATAAAGTTTTTCCGAATCTTGAAGTAATCCATGATTCAAAGTTCTTATTATTTGGTTTAACCAATTTAAATAAAATCTTTAAAGTATCATATGCAGCACCTAAAAGTAATTTAAATGGAGCAACTTTTAAAAGATTTTTTAAATTTAAAGGATACTCATATATTCTGTTTTGATGAAGAATAACTGAACTTCTTTGTGAAATCAACAAATCATCACCTAAAACTTCTTCAACAAAATTTAATAAGTATTTATTATTAGTAATAAACCTATGTCCACCATAATCGAATCTAAAATCACCATCTTTTGAAGATAAAACTTCCGTTTTACATTGGCCTCCAACTTTTGATTCTTTTTCTAATAAAATAACTGATTTTCCTGCTTCTGCTAATTTAATACCTGCTATTAAACCTGCAACTCCCCCACCTATAATTACTACATCACTATTTTGCATATGAATACGTTCTTCTCCATAAAATTAAAGCTGTTAACATGTACGTTCCCCAAGCAATTAAGTGCACTAATGTTGGAGATGAGTTATATCCAAATAATGCTCTTAAAAATGTTCCTACTAAACCTCTATCATCTAATATATCTGAAATATCGTAAACTACTGGCACAAATATAGGCAATAAATCACTTGCTTGCATCATTGAAATAGCACTTCCAAAAAGTCCTCCAGCAATAATTAATATTAGTAAACCTGTATATTTAAAAAAAGATTTAATATCAATATTTTTTGCACCTTTCATAAGAGCATATACTAAAACAAGAGATAAACCAAGGCCTAAAACTGCTCCTATTAATCCACTCTCAAATGTAAAACCTTCAGTTAAAGTTAAAGAAGAGAAAAATAATACTGTCTCAAAACCTTCTCTTAACACAGCTAAAAATGCTAAAAAAACCATTCCTGCTATATTTCCAGTTGTTACTAATTGCTTTATATTTTTTTCCATATCACCTTTAATCTGCTTAGATTGATTTGCCATCCAAACGACCATATAAGATAATACAATTGTTGCAAACATTAATATAAATATCATAAGATAATGTTGGTATAGTTCATTATCAATACCGTAAATGACAACTTGAAAAATATAAGCTATAAATAAGGATATAATAACACCAAAAATTACGCCTAAGTATATATATTTATTGTATTTAGTTGCATTTAATTTACCTAAATATGAAATAATAATTCCTACAATTAGAAAAGCTTCTAAACCTTCTCTAAAAGTAATTAAAAAACTTGCTAACATTCTATTCCTTGTTTTTATAATTAACTATAATAATCGCTATCATCATACCATTGTTTCGATCAAACAATACTTAAATAGTTTTTAAGTATTAATATTAATTAATCTTATTTAGATATAAAAAAAGGGCTAAGAAAAGATCTTAACCCTTTAAAAATAATAACTTAATATAAAAAATTATAAAGATTCACCTATCTCGTTACACCAGCTTTCTAATCTATCGTCTGTAAGTTCAGATTGATTATCTTCATCAATTACTAATCCAACAAATTCTCCATCAATTTCTGCTTTTGATTCATCATACTCATAGCCATCATTTGACGTTTTTCCAACAATAGTAGCACCTTTAGTAGTTACTTCTTCATACATTATTCCTAAAGCGTCAACAAATTCGTCTGGATATCCATCTTGATCACCTAAACCAAAAAGAGCTACTTTTTTATCAGTAAAATCAACTTCTTGAACATCAGCTAAACAATCTTCCCAGTCATCTTGAAGATCTCCTTCACCCCATGTAGAAACACCAATAATAATACTATCACATTCATTCATTTTATCAACACCATCATTTGCTATATCTATTAGCTCAAACCCATCTAATTTCGAACCAATTTTATTTGCTACTTCTTCTGTATTACCTGTGCTACTTGCATAAAATATTGCTTTCATTTTTTTCCTTTTTATCTTAAAGTTGAACGTAACGAATATGGAATTAATTTAATCACATATTCACCCGATTTAATTTCATTTGTTTTGATTTTTATATGTCTATTAAAATTTTCATTTTTAGGGTATACAAGATATATCTGCTTAAATTCACTATTTTTTATACAATCAACAGCTTTTTTAATATGAGCGTCAATTTGTAAATTTTGAGCGTCAATAAACTTCCAAAAAGTAAAAATTTTTGTCATAAAAGAGTTCTCTTCTGAAAATATGTCTATAGAGTCATTATTAACATCAATTATCTTATTTTCATTATTCTTAATTATCTTATTAGATACAAAATTCTTAAATATTTTATTTCCATCTAAATATAATGAACAACCTGATTCCTCAAAAATATCTATTAACTTCAAAGCTTTATCGATATTTGATTTATCATCATTATTATTATTTAAAGTAAATCTTTTAAATTTTACATTGACTTCGGTATTTGCTTTTTTAATAAACTTGTTTATCTTCATACTTTTTTCGATATCTAATTTAAAATACTTAGAAGTGCATGATGAAAAAAGTAAACTAGCATATACTTTTTTAACAAATATATTAAATAATGTCTCTTTTCTACATGCTTTAAATTCATCTTTTGTGAATTTTAATTCACAACAAACCTCTTGATTAAAAAATTTCAAAAACATAACTCTTTGATTAATTGATGATTGAAACTTATCAAAACTTGGTAAGAACTCTTTTGTTTGATTAAAGCCAAGTTTCTCGATATTACTAATCATATTCTTTCACTTATAATTTCATTTGTAACTGAAATTACTCTTTTTTTATCAATGTCTGCATGCTTCATATTCATTAATTTTACAATAGAACATAACATTTTTGAATTTGCTTCAAAACCTGAATTTCGGATATACCCTTTTATTTCATTTTTCATATCTAATTCGGTCATTTTGTCTCCTTTTTTATTGACATTAAACTTTGCCTAATATTCTAATATCAATATTAGTTGTAAACTTATATTTAATATAATTAGAATCTAATATATGTGCTATTGCTAAAAACTCATCTAAATCAGCATTTGTAGCACCTTTTAAATTAACAATTTGCTTTGTTCTTGGCTCATATTTAAAATTATTAAATTTTCCTATTTCATTTACAACCATTTCACTCATAATTA
>JAAETO010000039.1 GCA_024228275.1 Arcobacter sp. | reverse complement strand
ATGATAATATTAATTTTTTCAATTTACTTCCTTTTTTTTGAAATTTTGAAATTATATCATAAAATTACTGATTTTATTACTAAATACACAATTATTTTATTATTTTTATGATATTATTCTATTCTATTTATTTTAAAAGGAAAACATATGACTAAATATCTAAAAATATCTGCCGTCGCAGCAGCACTTACACTTTCAGTTACTGGGTGTTCTTTTACTAACAATTCAAGTGAAGCGTTAATGAAAAAGGATCAAGAAATTAAAATGTTAACACAAAAACTTGAATCAAAAGAAGAACAATTAACTTCACTTGAACATGAGTCTCACATGAAAGAAGCTCATAAACCAACAGTTATTATTCAAAAAGTTGAAAAAAAAGATGAAAATGCAATTTCTAATTCTTTAATTCCACCAAATGCAAAACCTGGTGAATGTTACGCAAAAGTTATTGTTCCTTCAAAATATGAACTTAAGCCAATGCAAAGATTAATTAAAGAAGCACAATCTAAGATTACTGTAACTCCAGCTTCATATAAAGTTGTAGATCAAAAAGTAATAATTAGAGAAGCAAGTACAAAACTTGTACCTGTTCCAGCTACTTATAAAACTGTTACAGCGCAAATTATGATTGAGCCTGAAAGAACTAAGTTAATTCCAGTTCCAGCTACTTATAAAACTGTTACTGAAAAAATTATGATTGAACCAGAAAAAACAAAATTAATTCCAGTTTCAGCTACTTATAAAAATGCTATTGAAAAAATCATGATTGAGCCAGAAAAAACTACATTAATAACTGTTCCAGCTACATATAAAACTGTTACTGAAAGAGTATTAGTATCTCCAGCATATACAACTTGGAAAAAAGGTAGAGGTGAAATTGAAAAAGTAAATCATTCTACTGGTGATATTATGTGTTTAATTGAAGTTCCAGCTGTATATAAAACTGTTACTAAAAAAGTTTTAGAAAAAGATACTTATACAAAAGAGATTAAAGTTCCAGCTGTTTACAAAACTGTTAAAACTAGAGCAATTGACTCTAAACCAAGTACAAAAGAAGTTAAGATTCCAGCTGTATATAGTACAGTTGCTAAAAAAGTTCTTACTTCACCTGCAACTACAAAAGAAGTTACAATTCCAGCTGTTTACAAAACTGTAACTAAAAAAGTTATTGCAACACCTGCAACAACAAAAGAAGTACAAATTCCAGCAATTTGTAAAATGGTTAAAACTAGAGTTATAGATACACCAGCAACTGAAAACAAAGTTAGTGTTCCTGCAGAATACAAAACTATTCAAACAAAAGTTAAAACTTCTGAACCATACCTAAGATGGCAAGAAATTTTATGTGAAACTAATACTACAGAAGATGTTGTAGCAAAATTACAAAAAGCTTTACAAGATAAAGATTACAATATTACTATGATTGACGGTATTTTTGGATCTGAAACAAAAGCTGCAGTAAAAGCATATCAAAAAGACAAAGGTCTTAATCAAGGTGCTTTAACAATCAAAACTTTAGAATCTTTAGGATTAAAATAAAAAACGAAGGGTATACCCCTCGTTTTTTAGACTCTTTATAATCTTTATTTGATACAATATTTTTATGAAAGAAATTGCTATCATAGGCTCAACTGCCTCAGGAAAAACTGGTTTATCATTAGAAATTGCGCAAAAAACTAACTCAATTATATTATCTCTTGATTCTTTATCTGTTTACAAACAAATAGATATAGCTTCGGCAAAGCCTACAAAAGAAGAACGTGGAGATATTATGCATTTTGGAATAGATGAACTATATCCAAATGAAAAATTTGATGTAATAAAGTTTTTTGATTGTTATAAAAGAGCAAAAACATTTGCTATAAACAATGAAAAAAATCTTATAATAGTTGGTGGTACAGGTTTTTATTTAAAAGCTTTGATTGAAGGAATATCAAAAGGTATTAGTGAAAATATTCCTCTTGATATTCCTTTAAATGATGCATATAAATTATTATCTTCGATAGATAAAGAGTATATGAGTAAAATTAAAGCCAATGATAAATATAGAGTTGAAAAAGCATACTCAATATATAAACAAACGTCAATGTCTCCTTCAAAATATTTTGAATTAAATCCAAAAGAACCAATAACAAAAAACCTTAAAATTTTTGAGATTCTATGGGATAGAGAAGAATTAAGAAATAGAATAAAACAAAGAACAAAACTTATGGTTCAAGATGGAATAATAGATGAAGTTATATTCTTGGAAAAACTATACAAAAGATCGCCTAATTGTATGTCTTCTATTGGAATTATTGAAACTTTAGAGTACTTAGACGGAAAAATAGATAAACAGCAATTAGAAGAAAAGATCTCTTTAAATACAGCAAAACTTGCAAAAAGACAAAATACATTTAACAAAGGTCAATTTAAAAACAAAACTTCAAATATAATAGCTAACTTAAATTCAGACATTATTAAGTATTTTTAGATATAATCGTCAACCATTTTAAAAAGAGTTTAATAAAGGGCGACATAGACTCGACCTTTTGTTAGACATTAATTATTTTAAGGAAGATGAAGTGAAAAAAGATATTCACCCAGATTACAAAACTTGTACAGTTTCTTGTGCTTGTGGAAACTCATTTGTAACAAAATCAAATGTAGAGACTATGAAAATAGATATTTGTAACGCTTGTCACCCATTCTTTACTGGAGAGCACAAAATTGTTGATGCTGCTGGTAGAGTTGAGAAGTTCAAAGCTAAATACTCTAAGTAAGCACAATAAGAATATTGTGTTAATTTTAGTTCCAACTCCAATAGGAAATTTAGAAGATATTTCTAAACGTGCAATTACTGCCCTATTGGAAGCGGAACTAATTTTTTGTGAAGATACTAGAGTCACAAAAAAACTACTACAACTGTTATCTCAAAGAGAAAATTTACAATTTAAATGTACTGATTTTAAATCCTTTCATTCACATAATGAAAAAAAAATATTAAAAACTTTAACACCAGAAGATTTTGAAAAAAATATAGTATATGTAAGTGATGCTGGAATGCCTTGCGTCTCAGATCCAGGAGCTTCTTTAGTTCAATATTGTATTGAGAATAATATACAATATGACGTACTTCCAGGAGCAAATGCTGTTTTAACTGCATTTGCAATGAGTGGCTTCGAACAAACAGAATTTACTTTTTTTGGTTTCTTAGCTCATAAAGGCAAAGAAAGAAAAGAAAAACTAAATCAGCTTATGCAAAGTTCAATATTACCTATTTTATATGAATCACCACATAGATTACTAAAAACCTTAGAAGAAATACAAAATATTGATCAAAATAGAACGATATTTTTAGCAAAAGAGATTACTAAATTACATCAAAAAACTTATAAAGATACATCTTTAAATCTTTTTGAATTTTTCAAAAAAGAAAATATTAGAGGAGAATGGGTTATTGTTATTGAACCTATAAACTTTAGAGGTCAGAACTTAGAACTTACAGATATTGAAAATCTAGATTTAGCACCAAAAGTAAAAGCTAAACTAATTGCTAAGATGACTGGTAAAAATGTAAAAGAAATATATGAAAGTTTTACACAAAATAAAGATTAATTCTTTTTTATTTTGAATAAATTTTTTTATAATAAGATTATCTCCAATTTATATATTTATAAAAGAGCTTTATTAATAATTTTTAGATAAAATCTAGCCATGATAATATATGGAAAACAAGTAGTACAATATGTACTTGAAAATCACCCCGAAATAATTGAAGAAGTATTCTTTTCAAAAGAAATAGAAAAAAAGTTGTTTTCAAAGTTTTTAAAACTTGGAAAAAAAATACATAAACTTGATAACCAAAAAGCACAAGCTTTAGCAAAAGGTGGAAATCATCAAGGGTATTTTTTAAAAATTTCTATTTTTGAATATACTGAATTCAAAGAAATGAAAAAATTAAACTTCGTAGTTGTTCTTGACGGACTAACAGATGTTGGAAACATTGGAGCAATTTTAAGATCAGCTCATGCTTTAGGTATTGATGGTGTCATTGCCTCTGGAGTTAAAACATTAAAAGAGTCTGGTCTTATAAGAACAAGCTCAGGAGCTATGTTAGATATTCCATTTTGTAAAACAGAAAATACGCTTGATGTTGCAAATGAGTTAAAACAATATGGTTTTGCACTTATTGGGGCAACAATGGATGGTGTTGACTTAAAAAAGTATGGAAAAATTGAGCAATCAGACAAAGTTGCCTTAATAATTGGTAATGAAGGAGAAGGTATTTCAAATAAAGTAATTAAAAAACTTGATTTGAAAGTATCAATTGGTATGTCAAATAATTTTGACTCATTAAATGCCTCAGTTGCGGCAGCAATACTAATGTATACATTAAAGAGATAAACTATCATGTTAAAAATATTTTTAAGTACTACTATTTTAGTAATAAGTTTAAATGCTTCAACATTAAGTAAAAATATAATTAATATAATTGGATATAAAGAATATAGAATCAATAAAGGTTTAATAAATCACCTTTTTAAAAATAAAAAATCTTTTTACAAAAATGACTCTTTGAATTATATTTCAGTTATAGAGGTACTTAAAAATAATGGCTTATTAAAACTTAGCTTTAATAAACCAAAAAACTTAAAAATAATTTTTAAAATAACTGATAATCCAATCAAATCATTAAAAGTAATATCTGATTCTTTAAAGGCTTTAGGTTATTATCACTACTTTACTAAACAATTAGTTTATAATGAAGAAACAAAATTAACTTGGACAATTAGTCTAAAAACGGAAGCCGCCATAGACCCTCTTATATTATCTAAGGAATTATTTAAACATAATTGCTTACTAGTTGATATAAAAAAAGAGGGCAATACAAAGTGGATGTATACTATAAATACATCAGGTTCTACACTTTTTAAAGCAAAAAAAATGCAAAATGGTGAGAAAGTTAATTTTAGAAAACCATTGAAACCATACTTTTTACAAGTAGACAAATACTCTAAGAGTATAAATATACTATCAAAGTCTAGGAATCAATGGTTTCCGTATGTGGTATTCTATGACGCTAATTTAAATATTTTAGAAATTGTAAAAGAGGATTCTTTACACAAAAATATAAGTTTATCTATACCAGAAGAGACTAAATATATAAAGATACATGATATTTATACGTTATCAAATTTAAAACGTGGATTAAGTGTAATTATTAAGGAGTAATAATAATGTTTCCAGAAATAGACTTTGAAAGAATGAAGAGACTTCCAAACTACGTGTTTGCCGAAGTAAATAATATCAAAATGGAAGCAAGACGTGCAGGTGAAGATATAATAGATTTTTCAATGGGTAATCCAGATGGACAAGCACCTCAACATATAATTGATAAATTAAAAGAGACAGCAGATAAGCCTAAAAATCATGGTTATAGTGCAAGTGCTGGAATATATAAGTTAAGACTTGCTATTTGTAATTGGTATAAAAGAAAATATGGGGTGGATTATTTAGATCCAAACAAACATGCCGTTGCTACTATGGGTTCAAAAGAAGGTTATGTTCATTTAGTTCAAGCAATTGTAAATGTTGGAGATGTTGCAGTTGTTCCTGATCCAACTTATCCTATTCACTCATATGCATTTATGTTAAGTGGAGCTGCTATTCATAAGTTTGAATTAGCATTTGGAGATGATTATAGAGTTGATGAAGATTTATTTTTCAAAAGATTGCAAAAAACTATTGATGAATCTATTCCAAAAGTTAAATATGTACTTGTTAACTTCCCACATAATCCCTCTTGTGCAACAGTAACGCCTGAATTTTATCAAAGATTAGTAGACATGGCAAAAAAAGAGAGATTTTATGTTATCTCTGATATAGCTTACGCTGATATAACTTTTGATGGATATAAAACTCCGTCTATCTTTGGTGCAAAAGGTGCACTTGATGTTGCTGTTGAGTCATTTACTCTTTCTAAGTCATATAATATGGCAGGTTGGAGAGTTGGTTTCATGGTAGGAAATGAAAGATTAATTGGTGCTTTAAAAAGAATTAAGTCTTGGCTTGATTATGGTATGTTTACTCCAATTCAAGTTGCAGCAACTGTTGCTTTAGATGGACCTCAGGAATGTGTGCAAGAGCATATTGATAAATATCATCATAGAAGAGATGTTATGGTTGAAGCATTTGCTGATGCTGGATGGGAAATGAATACGCCTAATGCTTCAATGTTTATATGGGCTAAAATACCTGAAAAAGCAAGACATCTTGGAAGTATGGAGTTCTCGAAACAACTTCTAACACAAGCAAAGGTTGCAGTAAGTCCAGGTATTGGATTTGGTCATTATGGTGATGAGTATGTTAGAATTGCATTAATTGAAAATGAAAAAAGAATTAGACAAGCAGCAAAAAATATAAAAAAATATTTAAATAGTTTATAGGAAGTGTTTATGAAAGTAGGAATAATTGGAGTTGGAACTGTAGGTACTAGTGTTGCAAATATATTAAAAGATAACAAAGATATAATTACGGCACGTGCAGGTATTGAAATAGAGCCTATAGTAGGTGTAGTTAGTAATCTTTCTAAAAAAAGAGATGTAACAATTGAGCTAACTGATGATATTGAAAAAGTTTTAAATGATGATTCAATTGATATAATAGTTGAACTAATGGGTGGAGTAGAAAAACCTTACGAAGTTGTAAAACAAGCTTTAGAAAATGGTAAAGCAGTTGTAACAGCTAATAAAGCACTTCTTGCATATCATAGATATGAACTTCAAGATTTAGCAGGAGAAACACCTTTTGAATATGAAGCAGCAGTTGCTGGTGGAATTCCAATTATTAATGCTTTAAGAGAAGGTTTAACGGCTAATCATATTTTATCTATTAAAGGTATCATGAATGGTACTTGTAACTATATGCTTACTAAGATGATAAAAGAGGGTGTTGACTATGACACTATTTTAAAAGAGTCTCAAGAACTTGGATATGCTGAAGCTGACCCTACATTTGATGTTGGTGGATTTGATGCAGCTCATAAATTATTAATCTTAGGTTCAATTGCTTATGGAATTGATGCAAAACCTGAAGATATATTAATAGAGGGTATTCAAGATATTGCTCCTGAAGATATTGATTTTGCAAATGAATTCGATTATTCTATAAAACTTTTGACAATTGCAAAAAAAATCGGAACTCAAATTGAATTAAGAGTTCACCCTGTATTTATTCCAAATAGCGAAATGATTTCAAAAGTTGAAGGCGTAATGAATGGTGTTTCTGTAATAGGAGATAAAGTTGGTGAAACTATGTACTATGGTCCAGGAGCAGGGGGAGATGCAACAGCTTCGGCAGTTGTTGCTAATATAGTTGACATAGCACGTAGAGGAAAAGGTTCTCCTATGCTTGGTTTTGAATCTCATCATGGTGAAGATTTAACACTAATGAATAAAAATGATATTAGAACTAAGTACTATTTAAGACTAAGAGTTGAAGATAAAATTGGTGTATTATCAAAAGTTTCATCTATTTTAGGAGAAAACAACATCTCTATTGAAAAAATGATTCAAAAGCCTTTAAATACTACTTGTGCACATCTTTTACTATCTACTCATACTTCTGTAGAAAAAGATATAGTTTATGCTTTAAAAGCTATTGAAGAAGCTGGAGTAGTAACTGCTAAACCAGCAATGATAAGAATTGAGGACTAAACCTCAATTCTAATATCATGGGAGAAATAAAAAATACATCTAAACACCTTATAACAGAAGATATTCCTAAACTTATAAAACAAATAGCAATTCCAGCAAGTACAGGTATGTTTTTTAACACCATGTACAATGTTGTAGATACTTTTTATGCAGGATTAATCTCAACAGAAGCAATCTCAGCTATGTCTTTATCTTTTATGATATTTTTTACAATAATTGGATTAGGATATGGATTTTCTTCTGCTATTACTGCTCTAATTGGTAATGCTAATGGAAGAGATAAACATTTTTTAGCCTCATTGTATGCGCATAAAGGTATTTTCTTTATGCAAATGCTAGCACTTGTTCTAACAGTTATAGGTTTTATAATATCTCCTTATCTTTTCAAAATGTTAGGTGCAACAGCAGCTTATTTAGACACTTCTTTAGATTATATGAATGTAATACTAGCTGGTACAGTATTTTTTATGACAAATTTTGCATTAAATGCAATTCTTATGTCAAGAGGAGATACAAAAACTTATAGAAATAGTCTTATTTTTGGTTTCTTTGCAAATTTGATTTTAAACCCTATTTTTATATATGGATTTTTATTTATTCCTGCTATGGGTATAAAAGGAATTGCACTTGCTACTGTTTTAATTCAACTAATAAACTTATTTTATATGTTATATAAAGTTATGCAAACTAAAATAATACATTTTGATAATATAAAATATTTTTTACCTCATAAAAAAATATATGCAGACTTGATAAAGCAGGGGATACCATCTTCTATGAACATGCTTATTATGGCTATTGGTTCTATTATACTAATGTATTTTGTTTCTTTATATGGAGTAAAAGCAGTTGCAGGCTATGGAATTGGTTTTAGAGTTGAACAGCTAATGCTTTTACCAGCTCTTGGATTAAGTTCAGCGGTACTTTCAATAGTATCGAATAACTATGGAGCTAAAAAGTATGCTAGAGTTCAAGAGACTTTAAATAAAGCTTTAAAATATGGTTTTATAATTTCTACATTTGGAATAGTTTTTCTATATATATTTGGAAAACTTATAATCTCACAATTTGATAATGATTTAGAAGTTATAAATTACGGATTTGAGTATATCTTAATAGAAGTTTGGATTTTTTATGCTTATATAATTCTTTTTGTATGTGTATCAACACTTCAAGCTATAAAAAAACCGAAGATGATATTATTTATAGCTTTATATAGACAGATTGTAGCTAAGTTTTTAGTAGCTTATATATTAGTTATTTTGCTAGGATTAGACTATATTTATCTATGGGTAGGGGTGCTAGTTATGATTTACTCTTCTTCAATTTTTGCATATATATATACTCAAAATATGCTAAAAAAACTTTGTATTTAAATTAATATAAATACGTATTAAAATACATATTTATATTTGTATTTTAATACATTACTAGCTTATACAAAAACTCTTTGTCTGTATAAATCTTCTAGTGGTTCTTTTAAAATTATAAGTGCTTCATTAATATCAATTTCATTTTCTATGCATATTTTTTCTAAAGTTATATATAATGATTCTTTTTTATTTGTATTTTTAATTAGAAAATATATTAAGGGATTTATCTCTCTATATATTACGTCATCTTTTTCAAAATCGTAGTAAATAATACTATAGTTTTCTCTTTTTGATTCGTAATCTTTACCTATTATATCAAATTTAGATTTTTTTATTCTAGCACTCTTTGACAATCTATATGTATTTTCATACGCAAAATTATCTAATTCTTCTAGTTTATATTCTTTCATATATATTTCAATTTCAACCCAATCGAAATACATAAGTTCATAAATATATTTTTTATTATCAAAGATTTTATTTTTTTTAGCATATTTTCGATAATCATTTGGTATTTTCCAGACAAAAGGAGTATAAGGTGTATCTTTCATAAACTTTAAAATTGAATCTTTTAATTCATTTTCACTTATAAAATCTAAAAAAAGAGGTAAAGAATTTTTGATAACCTCTTCATATCTTGTATATACTAATTTCTGATATACATTAATAGTACTATTTTCAAAACCTTTTTGTTGTTGTAATAAAATATCAAAAAATCTATTTTGAATATCTTTTTCTATTTTAGCCATTTCGTACTCTTTTTACCATATCTTCCATCTGTTTATATTCGTCTTCTAAGACATCAAGTGGAGGGATATTGTTATCTCTTTCTATCATTACAGGAACATCTAGTTGTTTTAAAGTATAATCTAATAGTTTCCACGTTCCAGAGTTAATAGGCATACCGTGAGAGTCAATTTTCATATTTGCATCTTCATCAAAATAGTGTCCAGCCATATGCATATAAGCAACTTTACTTTTATCTATTTCATCTATAAATTTTCTAGCTTTAAAGGTATGGTTAACTGAGTTAACAAATACATTATTAACATCTAAGAGCATTTTTGCACCAGATTTTTCTAAAACTTCATTTATAAAATCAACCTCTCTCATTTCAGCATAAGGAACATAATAATAAGTAGCATTTTCAAGTATTAAATTTCTTTGAATAATATCCTCAACTTCCTTAACTCTATCAGAGATAATGTTTACCATTTCTTTTGTCATAGGAACAGGTAATAATTCATAAGATTGTTTCCCATTGAAAGATGAAAATGAAAGATGTTCAGAATAGTGTTCAATATCATATCTATCTAAAAAAGTTTTTATCTGTTTGACAAACTTCTTATTAAGTTTGTCAACAGATCCAATTGATAAAGATAAACCATGTGCAACGGTAGGTCTAGAAAATACTGCTTTTTCAAATGCTTTTTCAAATAATTTTGGCATATGCATCCAATTTTCAGGTGTAACTTCCCACCAATCAGGTTGAAAAGTACTGTTGTCTACATCTAATAAAAATTCACTTCTTAACCCAAGTCCACATCCGCTTAAATTCATCATTTTAAATCCTATTTATTTTATCTATTAATCAACCACATTTTCCAGCACCACAAGAACCTGTAGCTTTTTTCTTTCCATCTTTTTTCATATCACCGCCACATTTACCTGCACCGCATGAACCATCCATTTTTTTCTTCTTAAGTAGTTCTTCTCCACATTTACCAGCGCCACAAGAACCTTTTTTCTCCATTTTTTTAGCTTCGCCACCACATTTACCTGCTCCACAAGAACCACTTTGTGCAAAGGCCGCAGTTGACGTTAATGCTGCTCCTAACATAATACCAGCTAATTTAATTTTTGCATTCATTTTAATACCCTTATATTTTTTTATTTTTAATTTTTAAATTCTTTCTATCAACCACATTTACCGGCACCACAAGAACCAGTAGCTTTTTTCTTCATGTCACCACCACATTTACCTGCTCCACAAGAATGACCTTTTTTCTTTTTCATGTCACCGCCACATTTACCTGCTCCACAAGAACCTTTTTTCATCTCTTTTTTCGCTTCACTGTGTTCCATATTATTTTGTGCACAACCTGTAAAGGCAACCGCTGTTCCAATAATTAACGCTGTTGATAAAACTAATTTTTTCATGACTAACTCCTATTTTTATTTTAATTTATTTTAATTTTCTACTGCTTCTACTTCTATAGTTAACTTAACTTTTTCGCCAACTGCAATTCCACCAAATTCAAGAGCTTGATTCCATTTTAAACCATAATCAATTCTATTAATTTTACCTTTTAAAGTAAATCCAACTCTATTATTACCTTTAAAATCTTTTATTGTACCAATATCTTCTACATTTAATTTAACTTCTTTAGTTGTACCTCTCATAGTTAAATCACCAATCATTACACCTTCATCTCCATCTGCTTTATAAGACTTCATATTAAATTTTATTTCAGGGAATTTATCAGCTAAAAAGAAGTCTCCACTTCTAAGATGATTATCTCTTTTTTCTATTCCTGTATCTATTGATTTTGTTTGAATTACTGCATTTAGCTTATTAAATGTTTTTGTTTTATAATCAAAGTCAATAGCAGCATCGTATGCTTTAAATTTACCTTTTACATTAGAGATCATTAAATGTTTTATTGAAAATCCAACTTCAGAATGACCTGTGTCCAAAGTATGTGGTGTTGCACTGGCAACAGAAGCGAATAAAACACTTCCTAAAATTAATTTACTTATATTTTTCATTTTAACTCCTTTGTTGTTATGTCGAAATTTTAATGGAATAATGTTAAGAATATGTGTAGCATATGTGTAGAGTTTGTGTAGTGTTAAAAAAAAATTATATGCTATAATTTTATATGAAAATATTATTACTAGAAGATGACCTAATACTTAACGAGATTATAGAAGAGTTCTTAGTATCATTAAAATACGAAGTAACGACAGTTTTTGATGGTCTAAAAGCAAGTGAAGCTATCTACGATGAACATTTTGATTTACTTATTTTAGACGTAAATGTACCTAATATAAATGGTTTTGAGTTTTTAAAGAATTTAAGAGATAATTATATTACAACACCTGCAATTTTTATTACCTCTTTAAATTCAGTAGAGGATATAGAAGAGGGCTTTAATGTTGGTGCCGACGATTATCTAAAGAAACCTTTTGAATTAAAAGAGTTAGAATTAAGAATAAATAATATAAAAAGACTTTTACATTTAGAGGATGATGAGTTAGTTATTAGTCCTAATATAAAATTCAATACTAAATTAAACTTTATTGATTACGATACAATAAAAACTAAATTACCTTTAAAAGAGGCTCAAATATTAAAATATTTGTTAACAAACACTAATAAGTGTGTATCTCAAGATGAACTATCATCTAATATCTGGAACTACGAAGGTGCTCCAACTTCTTCAACTATAAGAACATATATTAAGAATATTAGAAAAGTTATAGGAGAAGAGTATATTGAAACTATTAAAGGAGTAGGTTATAGATTTAACAAGAAGTGAAAAAAGAACTTTTTTTAGATTTCTAGGTCTTTATTTAGGTTCTTCTTTAATATTACTATCAGTTATATTTTGGCTTTTTTACAAGATTGAATCAAAATTACACTATGACTTGATTACATCTAATATGCAAAATGTTGCCTCTAAAGTATCCTCTAGCATAATATATGCTCATATGGCAGGACTTACTATTAATACAACACAATTAGCTAATTTTATTAAATATGATTATGCATTATATGATAAAAACCATAGAAGACTTGCTGGTAATATTGATGATAAAATTTTATTAACAAAAAGGATTCAAAAAATTAATGAAAATTTTATTCTTGTTGATAATACTCCTAAAGGTCATTTAGGTGTTTATCATATTGCAATAAAAGAGAACTTTTTTCAAGATAAAATTTCAAATCTTATTGAAAATATTATCTTATATTTTGTAATTATATATTCAATAATAGCAATAATTGGTTACTATTTAGCAAACTTATTTATTAGTCCAATTATTAATGAAAGAAGAAAACTTAACAATTTTATTAAAGACACTACTCATGAATTAAATACTCCTATTACTGCTATATTAATGAGTACAAGTAAAGGTTCTATTCCTTCTGAAAAGAGTATGCAGAGAATTAACTTAAGTGCAAAACGAATCTCTGAAATATACAAAGACTTAGTATATTTATTTTTACAAGATAGTAATAAAAAACTTAATCCTACTAATCTAAAACTCAATACTATTATTAATGAACAAATAGATTACTTTGAAGCATTTGCATCAAAAAAACGTCTTAAGATAACAGCTGAAGTTGAAGATACTTCTTTTATGATTGATAAAGAGAACTTTATTAGATTATTCAACAATATTATGTCAAATGCTATAAAGTATAACAATATTGAAGGTAATATAGATATTAAACTAAAGAATAATATTTTAACTATCAAAGATACTGGTATTGGAATAAAAGAAGAACTGTTAAAAGATATCTTTAATAGATATTATAGAGCCACTAAAGAGCAGGGTGGTTTTGGCATTGGATTAAATATTGTTTACCATATTTGTAAAGAGTACAATATTAAAATTGAAGTAGAATCAATAGAAAATGTAGGTACAACTTTTATATTTAAATTTTAAATATCTAATTCTACCAAATTACTTTTGTAGACAAGTATAATAGTTTACAGGCGCTTTAGAATAGGCCTTACAATACTAAATGCTCAAATTCTTTAAGTTGAGTACCTCTTCAATGAAAAGCTTAAAAAAGAGTAAAAAGAGCAAATAGGTACTTTAAAAAGCTTTTATGCTTATATAACACTAAATGAGACAAAAATCCATGATATTGTTAGCATATTTTATGCTTATGTATAAAATTTAAATACTAATTAATACTTTAAACAATAAAAAACAATCAACTTCTTCTATCTATTAGAAGAATTAGTTTTCTGACTCTTCTTAGAGTTACAGTATAAACATCAACATTTATACTTGTTTATTTATATGAAGCAATAATTGAATTAAAAAGCAAGTGTAAACGAACAGAAAAAATCATATATTTCTTACAATAAAACAAAAAGAATCTATGGAATATAGTGATTTATCACATTAACTACAAAAAGCACACGTTCACTACACAAAAAAAATGTATAATTCTAATACATCCTACTAAAACATAGTTGAAACTTGTTTAAATATAAACTATAAATTATTCTTCTCCTTACAAGTTTCATTATGTATTAATACTCGATAATAGTGATTTTAATTTAAATAATTGTGTAGTGTTAATAAATAAAAAAAGATCTTTGATCTTTTTTTATTTTATTATAAGATTAGTATTGTCTTCGAGGTCTTTCTTCTCTAGGTTTAGCTTCATTAACTCTTAAGCTTCTTCCTTCACATTCGTTTCCGTTAAGTGCTTCAATTGCATCATTACCAGCTTCTGATGTGTTCATTTCAACAAATCCAAAACCTTTTGATCTTCCTGTATCTCTATCCATAATTACTTTTGCACTTTTTACTTCTCCAAATTTAGAGAACACTTATTCTAATTCACTATCATTCATTCTGTATGATAGATTTCCTACGTAAATATTCATTATTTCATTTCCTTTTGTATATGTGTATTCATTATGCCAGATTAATTTATAATAATCAAGTATATATTACATTTATTTATTAAAATT
>JAAETO010000038.1 GCA_024228275.1 Arcobacter sp. | reverse complement strand
TAAAACTGTTACAGTACAGGATATGAATTCACTAAAAAATCTAAAAAAATTAAAAAGATTACGTTTAAGTAAGAATAAGTTTATAACAAATATTGACTTTATACTAAACTTTCAAAATATGCAAGAGCTGTTTTTAAACAATACAAATATAAAAGATATAAGTATTTTAAAAAAATTACCCCATTTAAATATACTTGATATATCAGCTACACAAGTAACAGATGCAAGTGATATTATGACTCCTAATAGAAAGTATTTAGTTTTTAGGGCAGATAATACGCCACTTAAATGGTGCTCCCCAAAAAATAGTAAAGATGTAGAAGAAGGAAAATCTTGCTTTGAAAAAGATGGAAAAACATTAAAACCATGGTGGAAAAGGATAATAGGACTATAAGATGAAAAAGATAATACTAATTAACTTACTTTTACTTGTTTCGTTGTTTTCAATGGATCTTAGCTTTTTAAAAGTAGAAAAAATTGTTTTAGAGAATAAGAATAAATACAATGAACATAATTATATAAAAGCAAATGGTAAAGGTAAAATAGATTACAAATATATTGGATTACCTCCTTTAGATTATAATAATAAAACTGGAAAGTTTAAATTTAGTAAACGAGATATTGAAATGGGCTTTATTATTGGTTTTAGTGCAAGTTATAAAGGAGAAATAAAAAATGGTCAAAGAAATGGATATGGAGTTCTTGATGCAAGAGATAGATTAAAATATGAAGGTTTATGGAAAAATGATAAATTTCATGGAAAAGGAACTTTAAGTCAAGAAAGAAGTGGGTTTAAATATGAAGGTAATTTTAAAAATGGTATAAAAGAAGGCATAGGTCACCTTTCAGATTATTTATCTATAAATTTAAATAAAGATAAAACAGAATATTCTTTAAAATATGATCGAAAAAACTTTCCAAATAGTATTTCTTATGTGTTTCAATATACAGGAGATTTTAAAAATGATAAGATCACGGGAAAAGGAGAGTGTTATTTAATTAATAATGAATACAATAATAAACAAAAGTGTATATTTAAAGATGGAGAAATAAAGTCCAAAATAAAACTTCCTTATGAGATATTAATTGACTTGAAAAAAAATAAAAAAAGAGAAGTAATCAATACTAGAATAGCAGATGAAAATTTAAAATCAATAAGTGAAATACATATTGATGAAGTATATATTGCAGCTGATACAAATTTGAAAGATGGAGAAAAAATCAAAATAACATTTTTTATCTATAGTAAAGATGATAATCTTTTAGCAAAAGTTTTAAGAACAACATTAGTAAACAATTTTCAAATTGTAGAGAAATTTAATATTCCAGAAATTTTGAAAGCAAATAATGAAAAAAAAGAAAAACTTGGTTATCTCGATGCAGAACTTGAATGGGATGATTAAAGTAATATTTACATCAAAAAGTAGAAGATTTTTTAAGAAAAATAGGACCAGAAAATTGAAAAAAACATTAATACTATTAAGTTTGATAATAAACTTAAGCTTTGCAGAAGATAGCTTTATATCTATGTGTAAAAATCCAACACCTGAGCAAAAACTTGTAATACAAGGAATAATAGATTATTCAAATTCATGGTATCCATCTAAGGAATATCATATACACTATACAGATAAAAATATTTGTGAAGTTTTAAAAAATAAATCTTTCCCAGATTTACCTAGTAAGAATATCTCAGATATTAGTTTACTAAAATACTTCCCAAAGACATCAACACTTAATCTAAGAGATAACAAAATCACAGATATAACACCATTAAAATATCTTACAAACCTTACAGATTTAAGTATGATGTCAAATGATATAGAAAAAGGAGTAGCAAGTTTAAAAGATTTACCATTGAAAAAATTAAGTATCTCTTTTTCTGAAAACACAGATATAAGTCCAATAGGAAATATAAAAACTTTGGAAGATGTTCATATTTATGGAG
>JAAETO010000037.1 GCA_024228275.1 Arcobacter sp. | reverse complement strand
ATTGTATTGGCGCCTAATCCGCATTTACCACGCGTTAAATACATGGGCTTCCTTGATGTCGTGATGTATAATGAAACTACAAACAAATTCATTATAATCGACATAAAAACATCAACACGAGGTTGGAACGATAAAGCAAAGAAAGACAAATCAAAGCAACATCAATTAGTGTTGTATAAAAAATTCTTTGCTCAACAATATAATGTTCCAATAGATGATATTGATATCGAATTCTTTATTGTAAAGCGTAAATTATATGAATCACAAGATTTTATAATCAAACGAATCCAACAATTTAGACCACCTTCAGGTAAAACCTCAGTTAATCAAGCAACTAAATCACTAAATAAATTTTTAGATAATTGTTTTACATCTGAAGGGTATAATGAGAAGGATATGCCTGCTTTAACTAATAATAATTGTAAATGGTGTCCCTATTTCAAGACTCATTTATGTAACGTAACCTTTGAAAAATGAAAAAATCAGTAGTTATCTTATCTCATTGCAATACTCCAGAAAAACTCAAAATATTACAAGATAATATACTTAAATTAAAAAATAATTCTAGTTTAGATATTATTCTTACTTCTCATATTTCTTTACCTCAAGATATTATAGATTCTGTAGATTATTTTGTATATGATAAAAGTAATCCAATTTTGGGGTGGCCTCAAAGAGGAATGTTTTTTTGGAAAGTTTATGAAACTTCCCTCCACAAAGCCTATTTAAATTACATCCACCCAGATTATGGATGGACTGTATTCAATCAAATAAATTTAGGAGGTTCTATAGCTTTAAGTAAACAATATGATCTTAACTATTTTATAAATTACGATTTAAATATAGATTCTAATGTAGAAGAAATTTTAAATAATAATGAACTAGAAGCTAATTTCTTTAAATCTAAAAATTTTGAAGGAGCTATTATGAATCCTAGTTTACTTTTATTTAAAATAAATAGATTTCAATTACAGTATATTCTTAATACAATTTCTATTAATGGTTATTGTTCAGATCATATTACCCCCGAACAATATTTAAATAAGCTTATTAAAAACTTAGAATTTACTCAACCCGAATATTTCATTTCAGATCAAATTGATTTTTTTGATAAAAAAGGATTTGAAGTATCTAATTCTGTATATGGTAATTTTGATTATTTTGTAACAGATTTCAATTTTACTGAATGGTATCAATATGATAAAGGTGATTTATATTTAGATTCTACATATTTTTATAATATTACAGAACCTATTACAATAAAATACAAAGATACCCTTCAAACCCTTACTCCAGGAGAAAATTATAATATAAAATCCTCAGAATGTTATTATGATAATAATGGGAATTGGGAATTACTTTTTAATCCTGATGTAAATAGAAAACAATACCTTAGTTTGATTAAAAAATAAATTATGAGTAATTTAATTATAATCTTAGGACATTGCGATACTCCTCTAAAGTTAAAAATCTTAAAGGAAAATATTAATATTTTAAAATCAGAAACAGGGTTTGATATTCTATTATCTTCTTCCTACCCTATTCCTATAGATATACAATCTAAAGTAGATTATTTTATACATAATAATAATAATCCTATATTATATTGGCCTGAAAGGGGATTAATTAATGAATGGTGGTTTACAACGGGTGATGGATTTAAACAAACTTTAAGATCAATCCACCCAGATCATGGTTTTGCGGTATTTCAACAAATATTAAATTCTTCAAATTATTCTTTACCTTTAGATTACACTCATTATTCTATAATAAATTATGATATAAATTTAACTTCTGAAGTAAAAGAAGCAATAAATTCTTATAAAGAATATACTGTTCTTACTAGTTTTCATCAACAAACAAATAAAAATATAGTATTTCCAAGTCTTATATTTAATATTTTGGATAAAAAATCATTAAAATCTATAAATTCCTTAATAAATAGAAAAATTTACACTGATGGTGTTAGATTAGTAAATGCAAAAACACATGAAATTTCCTACAAAGACTTTATTGATGCTGAAAGTTATTGGGAACATTTAACCTCTAATTTTAGACATACAAATCTTCCAACCCCAGTTACTGATTTAGTAGCTAATGAAGTTAAAATAAACATTCTACCTGATTATTACCCATTTGAAGCTTTTCATTCAGTTAATAATCATCAAGACTTTGACCGAGTAGACCCAGAAGATGGTAAGTGGAACCCACCTAGGTTTATAATCTACCATAACAGTAATAATGAAGAAGTAACAGTTTATTTTAATGATAAATCTTTTACTACTACTCAATATTATGATATAATTAATCTCCCTACTAAACTTTATAACTTAACTTTGAAACATAAAGAAGAAATCATAGATTTATTACCTCTAACACATCAACGTGTTACAAGATCTATAAAAATAGAAAAAACTTAATGAAAAACAAGAAAATTTTTATTACTGGAGGTGCAGGTTATTTAGGCCGCAACCTAGTAAAACGTTATTATAATGATAATGAAATTACAGTATATTCAAGAGATGAAGCAAAACATTACTATCTTAAAAAAGAATTTCCAAACATTAATTGTATAGTTGGTGATATTCGTAATTATGATTTATTATTGAGAGCATCTAAAGGACACGATATTGGTATTTTTGCTGCTTCACTTAAACAAATCGGAGCGGTAGACCAAAACGTAGAAGAATCAGTTCGCATTATTATTGATGGTGCTTTAAATTCACGTAGGGTAGCTGAAGAAAACAATATGGAAGCAGCTTGTTTCATATCTACAGATAAATCACGTGCCGCTACTACGTTGTATGGAGCTATGAAGTTTGTAGCTAATGAATCATTTATCGTTAATTCCCACAAAACCCCAACACGTTTATCATCCGCTATATATGGTAATGTACTAAATTCAACAGGCTCAGTTATCCCTCTAATTTGGGATGCTATTTCAAAAAAGTATGATTTAACTTTATACTCTGAAGAGATGACACGATTTATGATTGACATTGAGGAGGCAATGGATTTAATTGAGTATGGTTTAAAAGTAGATGGTTATAATGTAATTCCTAATTTAAAAGCATTTAAAGTAAAAGATTTATTTGAAATTTATTCTGAAAAATTTGGTCTAAATTATACTATTGGAGAACCTCGTATCTCAGAAAAATTACATGAAATGATGGTATCATCGGAAGAAACCCCCAGAACTTCATATGTTATGGAAGATGATACTTATTATATGCATTATAAAAATCAATCAAACAACCCCATTGATTTTGAGTTTACTAGTGATCAAGTATGTGTATCTAAAGAAGAATTAACTACAATTTTAAAATCTTATAATTATTTTAAATCATGAAAGTACTAATCCTAGGACATAGAGGTATGTTAGGTCATATGGTAGCTAAATACTTAATAGACCAAAACATTGAAGTTACAACTACCCAATCTAGATATCCCTCAATTGAATTTCAAGAAAAAGTAATATCTTTTAATGGAGATTATATTATTAATTGTATAGGTTCTATACCCCAACGCACTAAAGATTTTACTCTAAATTATGAACTTCCCATTTGGTTAGAAAAAAACACCCTAATTAAAACCATCCACCCAGGAACGGACTGTGAAATGGATGATGATGAATATGGAATTTCTAAGAAAAAAGCACGTGATTTTATTGTAAGTGAAGGTATTCATACTAAAATTCTAAAAACCTCTATTATAGGCCCTGAATTAGGGGAAGCATCATCATTAATGGATTGGTTTTTATCACAAAAAGGTGAAGTGGGTGGTTATACTAAAGCTATGTGGAATGGTAATACTACATTAACATGGGCCAAAGAATGTTTAAATCTAATTCAGAATTGGGATGATTATCAAATCGAAACCATTTTAGAAGGTGAATGTTTATCTAAATTCGATTTATTAACTCATATAAAAGAAGTTTTCCAAAAAGATATTCAAGTCAATCCTAATGATAAAGTTATAATAAATAAATGTTTAGTTGGGAATAAAAAAACATATTCTATTAAAAAACAATTAGAAGAATTAAAAAAATATTATTTTTAATAAAATATAATATACGTATATAAAAATATAATAAATAACGTTATGGCTACTACAGACAAAACACT
>JAAETO010000036.1 GCA_024228275.1 Arcobacter sp. | reverse complement strand
TATTTGTATTAGCAGAAGAGTGACCTCTGGGATCTGCATATGACCAATCTGTAGAACCTACATTAGATTTTGCTATATCTGAGATAATATCCCCTGTATTATATTCAGATGTATCACTTCCACCTACTAAAGCATCATCGCCCTGTCCATCTGCAGGTTTTTTAGCCGTAGTCCCAAACGGATCCACATACTTCAAAGGATTGTTCTTCTCAGCCTACAATGGTGCTTTGCACATCATTTACGGTTTCGAAACTATAAAACTAAAGCAGTTTAGTTTTATGACATTTCTCACATAAGCATATAAATTATACCCATCTATAAAACCTTTTGGATCTTCACTTAAAAATCTTCCTAGTTCTGCACTATACATTCTATTTCTATAATAATAAAGTCCTGATTCACTATCTAGTCTTCTTCCTGTATAGGTATAGGCATTGTTATAATTTGATTTTAAAATAACTTGACCGTTTTGGTCTTTGATTTCTATTTTACCGAAACTATTATAAGAATAGCTTTCTACTGTATTTCCATTTTTATCTGTGATGGCTATGATTGAGCCTTGTCTATCTTTTAGATAAAAGTAGGTCTTATTATTTTTGATAAAGGCTATTGGGTCATCTATAGATTCTGAATAGATGTATTGCATACTTAAAATATCATTTTCGTACTCTTGTACTACTTGATTTTTGTTGTATAAATAGCTTATGGTTTTGTTTTGTTTTACTAGCTGTTTTTTTACTCTTCTATTTTGGGCATCATAAGTATAGTTTGCTATTGTATTATTATCTTCTTTATAGCTTACTAGTCTATTTAGATAATCGTATTCATACTTTTTATTTCCATACTCTATTAGATTTCCATTCGCATCGTGTCTTATTTTTGTATCTGTTATGCTGATGTATTCATTGTCTTTATTGACTACTCTTATCTCTTCATATCCATTTTGATTTGTTTTTGTGATATTTCCTACTAGGTCATATTGGAAATAGTGACTATTGTAGCTATCTTTTTTTACTCTATCTTTTGCATCATATTCATAGCTTTTTTCTATGTTTTGATTGTTTTTATAGATCTTTTCTTGGATGATGTTTGAGTTCTTATCATAAAAGCTCTCTTCTTTATAGATATTGTTATACTCTCTTTTTATCTCTCTTGCACTTTGATCATAGCTTATAGTGTTATCTATACCATTGAAAAGTTCTTCTTTTATGACTTGATTGTCTTTATTGTATTTGAAATAGGCTATATCTATATCATTGTATTGTAAATGTTTTAGATTGTTTGATTCATCAAAGCTTTGATATAAGCTGTGATTATCATCATATTTCACTTCTATTGGATTTAGAATCTCATCATAAAGTGTACTTACTTCTTTGTCATTTTGTATCTCTTTTGTGATTTGAGAAAAAGAGTTGTAGCTATACTCTATGGTATTTGTTTGACTTTGTCTATTATGATCTATGGCTTTGGTCATTCTTGATAAACGATCATATTCAAACTCTTGCTCTACTACCCCATTTACTTTTGTTTGGCTTTGTCTGTTTTGATTATCGTATATTAGATCTATGATAGTATCATCTGCTTTTTTAATATAATTTAAATTCCCATTAATATCATAGTTATAGACTTTTTCTTTTTTATTTGAACTTGTCTCTTTTACTCTTTGATTGAGTTCATTATAATCATAATAAATAGCATTCTCATCACTAAAGATATTTGCTGGTTTTATTCTAACTAGATTTGAGTTCTTATCATATAAATAGCTTGTTGTCTCTTCCTCACTACTTCCTTTTGCTTGGGTTTTTGAAACAAGGTTGTTCCAAGTACAAAACTAAAAAAGTGGTGATTCATCACCCGACCCTTAACTTCCTAAGTCCGGGCCTTTCAAGGGGTGTTATTCTTACTTCTTAAAAACAGTAATTGTGTTTGATTTTAATTTTTCTTTTAATAATAACATATCATCTAATTTTATTTTTGATTTAATATATGAATAATCATCACAATAATAAGCAGTTACCGTATACTTATCAATATTAAGTTTATTAATAGAGAAATATAAATTTAAATCATACTTTTTTGTTATAGTATCATTAGGATTAAAATATATATAGTCTTCTATTTTTGGGAGTCTTCTTTTCATTTTTACCATTAAAGGAAGTTTATTATCATTACTATCTTTAAGTTCTAAATATATTGTACCTAGTTTACAAAGTAAATTTGAATTTATTAGTGATAAATATTTTTTTATAAAATATGTCTTATTACTATTATTTCTTAATACAATATTTAAAATATTATTTTCAATACTAATTTTTAAATCTAAAGGTTTTGTTTGATTGGTTTTAATTAAATTAACCTCTTCAATATAATTATTTTTCTGTTTTGAG
>JAAETO010000035.1 GCA_024228275.1 Arcobacter sp. | reverse complement strand
CATTTCTTAGACTTTGAAACATAGCTTCATTTAACATTTCTAGATTATCTTTAGTTGTAATAATTGAATCTTTTTTAACTTGATATAGTCATTAGCATAAATAGCACAAATATAATTTTATTGGCATTTTTTTTTGTTATTAATTTCAGCATTTTTCAACCTTAATATTTTAAGCAAAAATATTATATAATGAATAATATTTATTATTAATTAAATACTTTGAAATTTAAAAAATCAAGAGAAAAAAATGATTGTAGGCTTAGAAGGCATTATTGAAAAGAAAGATCCAACGTTATTAAATTTAAATGTTAATGGAATTATTTATGAAGTTTTTGTTTCTATTAATTGTAGTTCAAAAATAATTGACCAAAAAATAAAATTATTTATTACACATATTATTAGGGAAGATTCTCAAACTTTATATGGTTTTTTAGATATAAATGAAAAAAAACTATTTGATACAGTAATAAAAATAAATGGAGTAGGTCCAAAAGTTGCTTTAGCGATTTGTTCTACTTTTACAGCTCATTCTTTCTCAAAAATAGTTAGCTCAAATGATGTTTCAATGTTAAAAAGAGTTCCAGGTATTGGTCCAAAAGGTGCAAGCAGAATCCTTGTAGAGTTGTCAGGATTTATTATTGATGGGGACGAAGAAACTGATTCTAGCCAAACGTCTACTATTGAAGCATCTTTAGCTTTAGAATCTTTAGGGTTTAAAAAAGATATAGTGTCAAAAGTTTTAAAAACTTGTGATGCAATAAATACAAGTGAAATGGTAAAACAAGCACTTAAAAAATTACAAAAATAAATTATAGAAGATTATTTTAGGAGATAGATAGTGAAAATAGGTATTGTTTTTGGAAGTAAATCATATGAACATGAGATATCAATAGTATCAGCTATTGCGATGAAAGATGTTTTAAAAGATGAGTTAGTATATATATTTTGTGATCAAAATAGAGATTTTTATCATATTCCAACAAATACAATTAAGTCAAAATTATTTAGTAGTGGAGATTATAAAAAGTGTGATAACCTAACTTTGAAAAAAGGTAGTTTCTCTAAAAAAGCTATGTTTGGCGAAAAAAAACTTGATGTTGATGTTATTTTAAATATTACTCATGGTGGTGATGGAGAAGATGGTTTATTAGCTTCAATGTTTGAGTTTTATAATCTTCCTTACATTGGACCTAGAAAATCTGCTTGTGCAGTTAGTTTTAATAAGTTCTTAACAAAAGGTTATGCTAGTAGTGTTGATGTAAAAACAATTGCATATAAACATTATACTAAAGGAGATAAAATTAATGTAGTACAGTTTCCTGTAATTATTAAACCTACTACTTTAGGAAGTTCAATAGGAGTTTCAATTGTCAAAAGAAGAGAGGAACTTGATTATGCTTTAGATGTAGCATTTGAATTTGATGATAGCATTATTATAGAACCATTTATTGCAGGAATAAAAGAGTATAATTTAGCAGGAACAAAAATAAATGGTGAATTTAAATTTTCTATTATCGAAGAACCTCAAAAAGCTGAATTTTTAGACTTTGATAAAAAATATCTAGATTTTGCTAGAACATCTACTGCCTTAAAAGCTGAATTAAATTCAGAAATTGAAGATGAAATAAAAAAATCCTTTAAAAATGTTTATAACACTTTATTTGATGGTTCATTAATTAGATGTGATTTTTTTGTACAAAATGATGAAGTATATTTAAATGAAATTAATCCAATTCCAGGTTCTATGTCAAATTATCTTTTTAAAGATTTCAATGAAGTGTTAAGCTCTCTTGCAAAATCTTTACCAAAAGAAAAAGATATAAAAATTACATATGAGTATGTAAATAAAATTCAAGCATCTAAGGGTAAATAATTGGCTCTAAAGAGTATTGATATATCAAATCAACAATTTGATATATCTTATGAAATTACTAATGCAAGTGCTCAAAAGGATATTGTGATCCTTCATGGATGGGGTTCTAATAAAGATATTATGAAACAAGCTTTTTCTTCAACATTAAATGATTTTAGACATATATATATTGATATGCCTGGGTTTGGTAAAAGTTCTAATAATTACGTCCTTACTACCAATTGTTATGCAAAAATCATACAAGAGTTTTTTAATGTTTTACAAATAAATCCACTTGCCATAGTAGGACACTCTTTTGGTGGTAAAGTAGCAACTTTATTAAATCCATCTAATCTTATACTTCTTAGTAGT
>JAAETO010000034.1 GCA_024228275.1 Arcobacter sp. | reverse complement strand
CAAGTATTTTTACGGGATCTTTCTTAACCCCTTTCCAGATGTCTTAAAAAACAAAATTATTATCAATATGTCAAAGAACTTTTTTGATAGTTGAGGCTGAATTACGCCCCGTTTTTATATAATTATTTTACCAATTATTCTTTGACTTTAACCGGAATAACTGGTTATACGCTTTATTTTATTTATGAGATATTATTTTTAAAAATAATTACTTCATCTTTAATTTTAATTACTGTATTACCTTTAATCTCTTCATTAATTAAATCAAGTTCTTTTTTAAACTTTGTATGATTATTAAATACTTTCTTAATAACTTTTGCAATAATCCCCGACAAATGTTTCATAAATAATTTATCAAATATTTTTATGTCTGAATACAAATCGAATTTGTCAAAATCTTCTTGGTTTTTAAGGATCAAAATATTTTCATAATTCATTTGGTCTCTTGAAACCTCAAAAACGTCAAACTTTTTGTTAGAATTTTTGTCTTCAATAAAATTTGCTGAATGAGCTCCAATTTTGTTGCGAAGTTCTATTATGCGAGTATTTTTATATTCTGCAATAATTTTGGATTTATTTGGTATCTTATATAATTCTAAAAGATTTGATACTGCCAAATATTGTTGATATATAGAATTTAGTATTCCATAAAGTCTTAAATATTTTTCCCCAACATCATCATATCTGCTGGGACCTTGTAAACCAAATTTTAGAAAAGAAATTTTTGCTAATTCAGTATCTTCAATTAAATAGATGGCATTAAGCATAATATTCCATCCAAATATTTTTTCAAAACCAAATCGCTTCATTACTTCAGTTCTAAAATCTGGATATTTGTTATTATCTCTTTCAGCAAAATGGCTAAGAATACGATGATGTAAATTATTTAGCTTAAATATTATTGTATCATTCATAATCACTTTAGCGTATAACGGCTGTTATGTTAAAACACAACCATTAATTAAGTTTTTTCTTCTACCAATATTTTGGTAGTTTGTTTTTTTTAGAAGAAGTTGAACACCCTATTATTCGTCATCAAAGAGACAGTTATCTATACGTTTAATAATATGGGCTACACACTTGCGGACGCTTTTTCTTTTTTCAATATTTACAATTATAGCAT